>CP099825.1:174347-193392 GCA_029851225.1 Candidatus Shikimatogenerans bostrichidophilus | reverse complement strand
ATGAAAAAAATTAATAAAATTTCAATAAGATTATCTTCTCCAGAATTTATATTAAATAATTCTTATGGAGAAGTATTAAATCATGAAACAATTAATTATAAAACTCATAAACCAGAAATAAATGGATTATTTTGTGAAAAAATATTTGGTCCAGTTAAAAATTATGAATGTTCATGTGGAAAATATAATAAAAAAAGATATAAAGGTATATTTTGTGATATATGTGGAGTAGAAATAACTAAAAAAAATGTTAGAAGAAAAAGATTTGGACATATAAAACTAAGTGTACCTATTGTTCATATATGGAGTTTTAAATGTTTACCTAATAAAATTTCTTATTTATTAAATAAAACTTCAAAAGAAATTGAAGATATAATATATTATGAAAAATATATAATTATAGAAATAAATAATTTTAAATATAAAAAAAAAAATGGTAAAATTTTAAAAAAATTTGATTTAATAAATGAAGAAGAATATTATAATATAAAAGAATATATATATAATAATAATATTAAAAATAAAATTATAATAAAAACAGGAGGTAAAGCAATATACAGTTTATTAAAAAATATAAATATTAATAAATTATTTATAAAATTAAAAAAAAAATATTTAAATGAAAAATCAATTCAAAAAAAAAATGATATCTTAAAAAGATTACATGTAGTTGAATTATTTAAAGAAGGTAAAAAAAAAAATAAACCAGAATATATGGTAATAAGTATTTTACCAGTTATACCACCTGATTTAAGACCTTTAGTTTTATTAGATAATGGTAAATATGCTAGTTCTGATTTAAATGATTTTTATAGAAAAATAATTATAAGAAATAATAGATTAAAAAAATTAATTAGTATTAAAGCTCCTAATGTAATATTAAAAAATGAAAAACGTATGTTACAAGAATCTGTAGATTCTTTATTTGATAATTCTAGAAGAAATTTATCTGTTAAATCAGATAATAATAGAATTTTAAAATCTTTTTCTGATATATTAAAAGGTAAACAAGGTAGATTTAGACAAAATTTATTAGGTAAAAGAGTTGATTATTCTGCTAGATCTGTTATAGTAGTAGAACCAAATCTAAAATTATATGAATGTGGATTACCTAAAGAAATAGCTTTAGAATTATATAAACCTTTTATAATAAGAAAACTAATAGATAGAGGTAATGCTAAAACAATAAAATCAGCTAAAAAAATAATTAATAAAAAAAAAAAATATATATGGAATATTTTAAAAAAAATTATAAAAGGACACCCTATTTTATTAAATAGAGCTCCTACTTTACATAGATTTAGTATACAAGCTTTTTATCCTATTTTAATAAATGAAAAATCTATTAAATTACATCCTTTAATATGTTCAGCATTTAATGCTGATTTTGATGGTGATCAAATGGCTATTCATTTACCTTTATCTATAGAATCAATTTTAGAAGCTCAATTATTAATGTTATCTCCACAAAATATATTAAATATTTCTAATGGATCACCTATAATAATACCTTCTCAAGATATTATTTTAGGTTTATATTATTTAACAATTAAAAAAAATAAAAATAAAAAAAAACAAAATATTAAAATTTTTGGAACATTTGAAGAAGTAATTATTTCATTAAATTTAAAAAAAGTAAAAATACATGATAATATAAAATTTAAGTTTAAAAAAAAAATTTTAAATACTACAATAGGTAGAGTAATATTTAATAATATTATTCCTAAAAAAAAATATTTTTTTAATATTTTAATAAATAAAATTAATATAAAAAAAATTATAGAAAAAGTATTATATAATACTAATATATATATAACTTCTAATTTTTTAGATAATTTAAAACAATTAGGATTAAATTATGCTTTTAAAGGTGGTTTATCATTTAATATAAATGATATTATTACTCCAAAAGAAAAAAAAAATATAATTTTAAAAACATTAAAAAAAATAAATAAAATATTTAAACATTATAATATGGGATTAATAACTAATAATGAAAGATATAATCAAATTATAGATGAATGGAGTAATACTACTACAAAAATTACAAATATAGTTATAAATAATATGAAAAATGATAAAAAAGAATTAAATAATGTATATATGATGTTAGATTCAGGTGCTAGAAGTTCAAAAGAACAAATTAGACAATTATCAGGTATGAGAGGATTAATGGCAAAACCACAAAAATATAATTTAACAAATGGTGAAATTATAGAAAATCCTATTATTTCAAATTTTATAGAAGGATTATCAATATTAGAATATTTTATTTCAACTCATGGAGCTAGAAAAGGATTAGCTGATACTGCTTTAAAAACTGCAGATGCTGGTTATTTAACTAGAAGATTAGTAGATGTTGCTCAAGATATAATTATTAAAGAAAAAGATTGTAAAACTATTAAAGGTATAACTATTAATAATTTAAATAAAAAAAATTATTATACTAAAATATTTGGTAGAACAGTATTATTAAATATTAAATTAAATAATAAAAATATTATTAAAAAAAATAAAATTATTAATTATAAATTAATAAAAAAAATTAAAAAATATAAATTAATAAATATTAAAATTCGTTCTCCATTAACATGTGAAACAAAAAATGGTATTTGTTCTAAATGTTATGGTTCTAATTTATCTAATAATAAATTAATAAGAATAGGAGAAACAGTAGGGGTAATAGCTGCACAATCAATAGGTGAACCTGGAACACAATTAACTTTAAGAACATTTCATGTAGGAGGATCAGCTAGTAATATTTCAGAAGAAACTGAATTTATTTCTAAATATAAAGGTATAATATATTTAAAATTTTTAAAATATATAAAAAAAAAAAGAAAAAAAAAAAATATATATATTGTAATATCTAGATATACTGAAATTAATATAATAAAAAATAAAAAAATATTATATAATAATAATATTCCATATGGTAGTATTTTATTTTTTAAAAATAAAGATAAAATTAATATAGGAGATAAAATATATGAATGGGATCCATATAATGCTATATTAATTTCTGAATATAATGGTATAGTAAAATATAATAATATAAAAAAATATATAACTTATAAATTATATAAAGATAAAAAAACAGGATTTAATGAAAAAATTATTATAGAAAGTAAAAATAAAAATTTTAATCCTAGTTTAATTATTAAAAATTTAAATAATAAAAAATTAAAAAATTATAATTTACCTATAGGTTCATATTTAAATGTTAAAAATAATGAAAAAATTAAAAAAGGTAAAATTTTAATTAAAATACCAAGAATAAATTATAAATCTAAAGATATAACAGGAGGATTACCTAGATTATCTGAATTATTTGAAGCTAGAAATCCAATTAATAAAGCTATTGTTTCAGAAATAGATGGTATTGTAAAATATAATACAATTAAAAAAGGTAGTGTAGAAATAATTATAAAATCTTCTAAATTTAATATTAAAAAAAAATATATTATAAAAACTTCTAAACAAATATTAGTACAAAATAATGATTATATTAAACATGGTACTCAATTATCTGAAGGTATTATTTCTTTAAATGATATATTATATATAAAAGGAATAAATAAATTACAAAAATATTTAATTAATAAATTACAAAAAGTATATAAATCTCAAGGTGTACAAATTAATAATAAACATTTTGAAATAATTGTAAATCAAATGATTAAAAAAGTAAAAATTATAAATAGTGGTGATACTAAATTTATAAAAGGTAGTATTATTAATAAAGAAGATTTTTTAAAAGAAAATAATAAAAATAGATATATGGTTGTTATTGAAAAAAATATATATAAAGATAAAAAATTTTATAAAGGTAAATTAATAAATAAAATAAAATTAGAAATAAAAAATGAATATTTAAAAATGTTAAAAAAAGAAAAAATAATTAGTAGAAAACCATTACCTGCTTTAGCTAAACCAATATTACAAGGTATTACTAAATCAGCATTATATAATAAATCTTTTATATCATCAGCTTCATTTCAAGAAACTACTAAAATATTGAGTGAATCAGCTATTAGTGGTAAAATTGATTATTTATTAGGATTAAAAGAAAATGTTATAATAGGTAAAAAAATACCTGCAGGTACAGGATTTAAAAAATTTAATAAATTTAAAGTTAAATATAAAACAATAAATATATTAAAAGATTTAATATAATTAAATTAAATAAATTTTTTTTAATATTATGAAAATAAATAATAAAATATTTTTATTTATAAAAACTATTATTAATAATATAAATAATTTAAAAGGTAAAAATATAAAAATTATAAATACAAAAAAAAAAATTAATAATTTATTTGACTATTTTATTATATGTGAAGGTAATTCAAATTTACATATAAAATATATATATAATAAAATTGAAAGTAATATATATAGTATTTTTAATATAAAACCATATAATATAGAAGGATTAAAACATTATGAATGGATATTAATAGATTATAATTTTATTATAGTTAATATATTTTTAAAAAAAAAAAGATATTATTATAATATAGATGATTTATTTAAACATTTTAATAATTTAAATTTAAATTTATTTTTAAAAAAAAAATAATTTATATATATATATAATTTAAAATTTTTTAAAAATGAATTTTAATAAAAAAAATATATTAAGAATAATTGTTAGAAAAAAAAAAAAAATATATAAAAATAAATATATACCATCTATTATATATAATAAAAATTATAATTTACCTATTTTAATTTCATTAAAAAATGTAAATAAAATTTTTAAAAAAAAAGATTATATAATAAATATTATATATAAAAAAAAAATATATATTGTTTTAATAAAAGATATTCAATTTAATATATTAAGAAACAAAATTATACATATAGATTTTTATAAAATTGATAATAAAAATACTGAATTTATTACTTATGTAAATGTTAAAACAAAAGGTAAATCTATAGGTGTATTAAAAGGAGCTATTTGTAATATTATTTTAAAAAAAATTAAAATTAAAACTACATTAAAAAATTATCATAAAATAATTTATATTAATATATCTAATTTAGATATAGGTGATAAAATATATATAAAAGATATTTTAAATAAATATAAAAATATAAAATTTTTACATAATTATAATCAAATAATTATATCATTAAAAATAAATAAAATTAATAAAGATGAAAAAAATAAAAAATAATTTTTTTTTATAAATTAAATTTTATTCTTTTATATTTTTTATTATCACTAAATGTTAATTTTTTTCTTTTTTTTAATCTTCTTCTATATAATATTTTTTTACATTTTTTTTTTTTCATAAAACCAAATTTTTTTAATCTCTTTTTTTTAGAAGGATTATAAGTTCTTTTCATAATATATTATATTTATTAATATTAATTTAATATATATAAATTTTTTAAAAAAATGTTAATAAATATTTCAAAAATTAAAAAAGGATTATGTTTTAAAATGAATAATAAATATTATAAAATAATATATTTTTTACATGTTAAACCAGGTAAAGGTAATGCTTTTGTAAGAACAAAAATAAAAAATTTACATAATGGTAATATAATTAAAAATAATTTTTCTTCAGGAGTTAAAATTAATAAAATTGAAATTAAATCAATAAATTATATTTTTTTATATAAAAAAAATAATAATTTTTTTTTTATAAATAAAATTAATTATAATCAAATTATTTTATCTAAAGATTTTATAGGTAAAAAAAAAATAAAATTTTTAAAAGAAAATGTTAATGTAATTATTAACTTTATTAATGAATATAAAAATAATATTAATATACCATTATCATTAAAAATAAATAAATATATATATTTAAAAGTAAAAAATACAAAAAATATTATTAAAGGTAATACTATAAATAAAATATATAAAAAATCTATTTTAGAAAATAATATTATTATATATACTCCTTTATTTATAAAAAAAGGAGATATAATTAAAATAAATACAACAAATAATAAATATATAGAAAGAGTAAAAAAAAAATAAATATATTTATAATATTAATTAATATATAAATTTAAAACAAATGAAAAATTTAATAGGTAAAAAAGCTCCAGATTTTAAAGCTAATGGAGTAAAAAATAATAAAATAATTAAAAATTTTAGTTTAAAAAAATTTTATAAAAATAAATATATAATATTATTTTTTTATCCAAAAGATTTTACGTTTATATGTCCTACTGAATTATATTCTTTACAAGATAATATAGATAAATTTAAAATTAGAAATGTTCAAGTAATAGCTATATCTACAGATAGTGAATATTCACATTTAGAATGGTTAAAAATTAAAAAAGAAAATGGAGGTATTATGGGTATTGAATATCCTATTTTATCTGATATTAATAAAATAATATCATACAATTATGGAGTTTTATCTGGTTCTATTAAATTTAATAATAATAATTTAATAGTAAAAGGAGAATTAATTGCTTATAGAGGTTTATTTTTTATAGATAAATTAGGTATTATAAGACATTTATTAATAAATGATTTTAATATAAGTAGAAATATATACGAAATTTTAAGAATAATAGATTCATGGCAATATTATGAAAAATATGGTGAATTATGTCCTGCTAATTGGAAAAAAGGTAATAAAACTATTAATATATATAAAAAAAATAGTTTTTTCAAAAAATATTATAAAAAATAGAGATAAAATAAATTATCTCTATTTTTTAGATTAAATTTTAATTTTATTACTTTTATATTTTCTAATATAATATAACTTAGATTTTTTAACTTTATTTTTTTTATTTATAATAATATTATTTATATATGGACTATATAAAAAAAAAGTTATTTCTACTCCTATATTATTAATTATATTTCTAATAATAAATGTTTTATTAAATTTATTTTTACCTTTTTTACTTATTACAATACCAGTAAATGATTGATTATTTTTTTTTTTTTTTTTATTTATATTTAAATAATTATAATAATATACAGTTATATTATCACCTACATTAATTTTATAATTTTTATTTAAAAAATATTTATTTTCTAATATATTAATTATTTTATTATATTTTTTTATCATTTTAATTTTATTATTTAATTTATATTAAATTAATATTTATTATATTATCTTAGCACTTAGCTATATCAGCTATTTTATCTTTTTTATTTAATTTTATTAATTTTACTCCTTGTGAATTTCTACTTGTTATTCTTATTGAATTAATATGTATTCTAATAATTAATCCAGATTTATTTATAATTATTATATCATTATTATTAGATACTTTTTTAATAGATATTAATTTACCTATTTTTTTTGTTATATTAATAGTTTTTATTCCTATTCCACCTCTATTAGTAAGTTTATATTCTTTTAATTTTGAACGTTTACCATAACCATTTTCTGAAACTACTAAAATATAGTTTTTTTTTTTTTTTTTATTAATAATTACCATACCAATTACTTTATCATTTTTTTTATTAATACTTATACCTTTAACACCTATAGAATATCTATTAGATAATTTAATTTTTTTTTCATTAAATCTTATAATTTTACCATTTTTAGTAGCTATAAATATATCACATTTTCCATTAGTTATTTTAGTTTCTAATAAATAATCATTTTTTTTTAATTTTATTGCTTTAATACCATTTTTTCTATATGTTAAATATTTATTTAAAATAGTTTTTTTAATTTTTCCATTATTAGTTAACATTACTATATATTTATTTTTTATATATTTATATTTTTTTAAATTTTTTATTAAAATATGTGTTTTAATTATTTCTTTTTTTTTTTTATTAATTAAATTTTGTATTGCTATACCTTTAAATAATTTATTACCTTGAGGTATATAAAATATATTTAACCAATAACATTTACCTTTTTCTGTAAAAAAAAGTAAATAATCATTATAATTAGCTACTATAATATGTTCTATATAATCTTTTTTATTTATTGTCATTCCTTTATTACCTTTACCTCCTCTGTTTTGAATTTTATATTCATTTAATAAAGTTTTTTTTATATATCCATTTTTAGATATAGTTAATAAATATTTTTTTTTTTCTTTTTTTTTTTTTTTATATTTAAGAAATTTATTATTAGATATTTTAATTAAAGTTTTTCTTTTATCACCATAAATTTTTTTAATTTTTAATAATTCATTTTTTATTATTTTCATTCTTTTTTTTTTAGAAATAATAATTTTATTGTTTTTTATTATTTTTTTTTTTAAATATTTATATTCTTTTAATATATTTTTTATTTCTATATTTGTTAATTTATACAATTTTATATTTAAAATATATTTAGTTTGTTTATCAGATAAATTATATTTATTTTTAATTTTATTAAAAGATTCTATATAAGAATAAGATTTTTTAATTATATAAAAAATATTTTCTATATTATTAGAAATTTTAATAAATCCTTTTAAAAGATGAATTTTTTTTTTAAAAAAAGATAAAAAATATTTAGCTTTTTTAATAATAATATCATTTCTATGTTCTAAAAAATAATAAATTAAATCTTTTAAATTTAATCTTTTAGGTTTACCATTAACTAAAGCAATATTATTAATATGAAAATTTATTTGTAAATCACTATATTTAAATAATTTATTTATTAATTTTTCAGGTATTGTATGTTTTTTTAATAATAATATTATTCTTATTCCTTTTTTATTAGATTCATCTTTAATATTTTTAATACCTTCAATTTTATTATTTTTAATTAAATTAAATATTTTTTTTATTAAATTACTTTTAATTACTTGATATGGTATTTCCTTAATAATTATATATTTTTTTTTTATTAAAATTTTAGAACGTATTATTATTTTACCTTTACCTTTTTTAAAATAATTTATAATTCCTTTATAATTTAAAATAATTCCACCTGTTGGAAAATCTGGACCTTTAATTATTTTTATTAATTCTTTTATATTTATATTTTGATTATCTATATATTTACATATTGTATCTATTGTATCATTAATATTATGTGGTGGCATATTAGTAGCCATACCAACAGCTATACCTGAAGCTCCATTAATTAATAAATTAGGTATTTTAGTAGGTAAAATAACAGGTTCTTTTAAAGAATCATCAAAATTAAATTTCATATCAACTGTTTCTTTATTTAAATCATCTAACATATTTTCTGTTATTTTTTCTAATTTTATTTCAGTATATCTCATAGCTGCTGGAGGATCATTATCAATAGACCCAAAATTACCTTGACCATTAATTAATTTATATCTAATATTCCATTGTTGAGACATTCTTACAATACTATCATATACTGATTTATCACCATGTGGATGATATTTACCTAATACTTCTCCTACTATACGAGCAGATTTTTTATAAGTTTTATTATAATTAATACCTAATTTATACATAGCATATAATATTCTTCTATGAACAGGTTTTAATCCATCTCTAACATTAGGTAAAGCTCTTGATATTATAACAGACATAGCATAATCAATATAAGATGATTTTATTTCATCATCTATATTAATAGATTTTATATTATCTTTTGTCATTTTTTTTTTTTTTTTTAAAATAATAAATTTTATTCATATTTTTTAAACTCATTAATATTAAATCTTTATTAACTTTTTTATTAAAAGAACATTTACCTATTTTTTTTAATAAACAAAAATATATATTATTATTATAATTTTTTTTATCATTTTTAATAAAATTAATTATTTTATTAAAATATTTTTCTTTAATTTTTATTATTTTATAATATTTAATTATTTCATTATATATTTCTATATATTCTTTATTTTTTAAATTATTAATTTTTTTTGATATCCAAGATTCACATAACATACCTAATGATATAGATTTACCATGAGATATATATTTTTTTTTATATAAAAAAAAACTTTCTATAGCATGACCAATAGTATGACCAAAATTTAAAATTTTTCTAAATCCTAATATTTCTTCTGGATCTTTATTAACTATTTTATTTTTTATAAATACAGCTTTATATATTATTTTATTCCAATTAATATCATTATAATTATTGAAATTTATTTTTTTTAAAAAATACCAATATTTTTTATTAAAAATTAATCCATATTTTAATAATTCTCCTAATCCAGAAAAAATCTCTTTTTTAGGTAAAGTTTTTATAAATAAATAATTAATTATTATTAAAATTGGATTTTTAATAATTCCTATTTCATTTTTTAAATTTTTAAAATTTATACCATTTTTACCACCTATTGATGCATCAATCATTCCTAATAATGTAGTAGGTATATTAATAAATTTTATACCTCTTTTAAATAAACTACTAATAAATCCACCTATATCAGTTATTACTCCTCCTCCTATATTAATAATAATACTATTTTTATCTATTTTAAATGATATTAATTTTTCCCAAATTTTAATACAAGTATTAATATTTTTATATTTTTCTCCTGATTTTATTATTATAATTTTATAATTTTTTAAAAAATTAATTTTTTTTAAAATTAAATTTAAACATTTATTTTTTGTATTTACATCCAATAATAAAATAATATTAGTAAAAATATTTTTTTTTAAATATTTTTTTAAAAATTTAAATTTTTTATCAAAAATAATATTATTTATTTTTTTATACATATTAATTATAATATATTAAATTTTTTATATTAAACTTTTTTTTTTTTTTTTTTATAAATACTAATATTATTCATTAATATTTCAAATATAGATATTATAGTTGATTTAGGTAAATTTTCAAAATATTTAGATATTTCTATTTGTTCTTTATTTTTAAAAAATTCTTTTAATTCATTATTAGGTGAATTAAATTTTTTTAATTTTATTTTTAATTTTAATCTTAAATAATATTCTATTTGATTAGATCTTTTAGATAAAATATTTATTATTTTGTATATATTACATTTTTTTTTTTTTTCTAAAAAATTTATATCTAATATAAAATTTTTATTATTTATATTTTTAATATTCATTTTTTTTTTTTTTATTTTAATAATAATATTTATAAATTTATATAATAAAAGATTTTTTCTATTTTATTATATTGTTTAATATTAATAATTTTATTACAAGGTAATTTTAAATATCTTTTACAAATATTTATTTTTCTTAATAAAAATTTTAATCCAGAAATAGGATTTAATTTATTATATAATATATCAATTAATTTTATAAATTTATAATATTTTTTATTATATATACATATTAAATTATTATTTATATTTTTTATAAAATTATCATAAATAAAATTAAATAATATAATTAATAATGGTGATATTATTCCATTTATATTATAATATATATTATTAAAAAATAATAAATCATTATTAATAAAAATTTTTATATTTTTTATTAAATTATAATTTTTAAATATATAATTTGATGAATTTATTATTCCTATAAAATTATTATTTTCATTTTTTAATATTAAAAATATATTTTCATTAATATATATTTTTTTTTTAATTTCAATAAAAAAATATATATATTTATATTTTTTAAAAATTTTATTAAAATTATAAATTATTTCTTTTTTATAAATATTTTTTAATTTAGGATAATCTAATATTATATAATTTATATCTTTATAAATATTTTGATTAATTATATTTGATAAATCATTAAAATTATAAATATTATTAATTTTTAAAATTATTTTTATATTTTTTTTATTATTATTTTGTACACAATTTATAATATCTATTTTTTCATTATTAGATAATGTATTTATTTCAGAAAAATTATTAAATAATAATATATAATTTATATAATTTAAATTTGAAATATATAATATTAATTTTTCTAAAGAAAAAAAATCAATATTTTTTTTTTTATCAAAAGGAGTAATTATTGGTATACAAGTTTTTAATTTATTCATTTTTTTATTTAAAATATATATATGAATTATTATTATAATAATAAAGTTAAAATAATATTAAATAAATTAAGAATTGAAAAAATAATAGGTAAATTTGTTAAAATTAAAAAATATGGTAGTAATTATAAAGGTTTTAGTCCTTTTACAAAAGAAAATAATCCTTCTTTTATGATATCTCCTGAAAAAAAAATATGGAAAGATTTTAGTTCTGGAAAAGGAGGAAATTTAATAAATTTTTTTGTAGAATATATGAAAATTAATTATTATGAATCTATTAATTTTATTTTTAATAAATTTATTAATAATAATTTTAATTTTATAATAAAATATAATTATAAAGATAATATAATAAAATTAAATGAATATGCTAAAAATTTTTATATAAAAAATTTAAATAAACATAAAAATATAAAAAAATTTTTATTTAAAAAAAAAGGATTTAATGATTATATTATAAAAAAATTTTCTATTGGTTATTCTAAAAATTATAATGATTTAATAAAATATTTTATAAATAAAAAAATTAATAAAAATTTAATAATTGATTCATGTTTATTTATAATTAAAAAAAAAATAATAATTGATAGATTTATAAATAGAATAATATTTCCTATTAAAGATATATATGGAAATACAATAGGTTTTGGTGGTAGAATAATAAATGATTTTACAAATAAATATTCTAAATATATTAATTCACCTAATAATATATTATATAACAAAAGTAAAGTTTTATATGGGTTATTTGAAGCAAAAAAATATATTATAAAATATGATTTTTGTTATATTACTGAAGGATATACTGATGTTATTTCATTATATCAAAATAATATAAAAAATGTAATTTCTACAACTGGTACAAACATTACAGAATATCATATAAAAATTATAAAAAAATATACTAATAATGTTATATTATTATATGATGGTGATAAAGCTGGAATAAAAGCATCTATTAAAAATATAGATATTTTTTTAAAAAATAATATTAATATAAAATTTTTTTTATTTTATAATAATTATGATCCTAACACTTTTATATTAAAAAATAAAAAAAAAAAAAATTTAAATAAATATTTTAAAAAAAAAAGTTTAAATTTCATTCAATTTAAAATTAAAATATTTAATATTTATAATTATAATATAAAAAATAATTTATTTAATAAATATAAATTAATTAAAAGTATAATTAATAATATATCTAATATATCAAATAATATTATAAAAGAAATTTATTTACAAAAAATATCTAATATATTTAATTTAAAAAAAATTTATTTATATAAAGAAATAGAAAATATAAAAAATAAAAATAAGTATATTATATATAATAATAAAAATAATTTTTTAATTAAAAAAAAAAAAAAATATATTTATAATAATAATATTATTAAATATATTGAAAATTATTTTATTAAAAAAATTTTAATTTTAAAAAAATTTATAAATTTTAAATTAATAATAAAATATAAAAAAAAAATAAATTTAATAAATATTAATAATATTATAAAAAAAATTTTTAAAGAAATTAAAAAATATAATTTTATATTTAAAAAAAAAAATTTAATTATATTAAAAAATATAAAAAAAAAATTAAAAAATAATATATATAAAAAAAAAATAATTAATAAAAAAAAAATAAAAAATAAATATATTTTAAATTTTTTTAAAATTATTATTTTAAAATATAAATATTATTTTATTTTAGATAAAATTAAAAAATATGAAAATATAATTAAATTTAATAAAAAAGATAAAAAAAAAAATTTATTAAAAATTTTCTTTTTAATTAAAATAAAAAATAAAATTGAACAAAAATTATATTTTTTATAATTAAAAAATATTTTTTTTTAAAATAAAATATAAAATATCTCTATTTTGTATTATATATTTTTTACCTTTTATTTTAATTAAATTTTTAATATATATTTTATTTTTAATTAAATCATTATAATGAATTACTTCAGCTTTAATAAATCTTTTACTAAAAGTTGAATGTATAATATTAGAAGCCTTATATATATAAGTATTTTTTTTTATTTTCCAAGAACATATAATTTTTTTTTTTTTATCAATTGTATAAAATGTATTAAAATTTAATTTTTTAAATATTTTTTTAGTTAAATTATTTATTATTAATTTATTTTTTTTTAAATTTTTATTTTTATATATTTTTTTTATATTTAAAAAATAATTTTTTTCTTTTTTTTCATAAAAATAATTTTTAATTAAATTTATTTCATCTTTTTTTGTATTTTCATTAATATTACATATATATATAATTGGTTTCAATGATAAAAAATTAAATTTTTTTATTATATTATTTTCATCATTACATATTTTTTTTATATCATTAATGTTTTTTTTTTTAAAATAAAAAAAAATTTTATTTATTTTTTTATTATATATTTTATTTTTATAAATATATTTATTTAAAATTTCAATATCTTTATTTAATAATTCATTAAATATTATTTTTTTTTCATATATAGGATCTATTATATTTTTATTAACATTAATTATTTTATTATTATAAAATAATCTTAATATATTAATTAATATTTTTGAATTTCTAATATAAGATAAAAACATATTACCCAACCCTTTACCTTTATAAGAATTTTTTATTATTCCTGCTATATCTATTAATTTAATATTATTAAATTTATATTTATTTATTTTTAATATTTTACTTATTTTTATTAATTTTTTATCAAAAATATCAATATTTGAAATATTAGGATATATAGTACAAAATGGATAATTTTTAGTTAAAACATTATTATTAGATAATAAATTAAAAAATAAAGATTTACCTATATTTGGTAATCCTATAATACCACATTCCATAATTTTATTTTTTTTTTATAAAATTTATTAATTTATATATATTATAAAAAATTTTTTCTTTTTTTTTATATAAATCTTTTAATTTTAAAAAATTATTTTTAATTTCTTTATTTCCTAAAAAAATTAAATAATTATATTTATTTAAAATAGCATATTTTATTTGTTTTTTAATTTTTTCTTTATATGGATAAATAAATGTTATAAATTTATTTTTAATTAAAATATCAAAATATTTTATAATATAATTATAATATTTATTTAATTTAAAATTTATAATTAAAATTTTTTTTTTTTTATTTTTAAAAAATTTATAATTTATATTATTTAATATATTATATATTCTATAAATACCGAATGAAATACCAATACCTTTTATATTTTTATTATTTAATTTAAATAATTTATCATATCTACCACCACCACCTAATGATAAATTATTTATTTTATTTAAAAATTTTATTTCAAAAAAAGTTTTTGAATAATAATTTAATCCTCTAGATAAACTAATTTCAAATTTTATTTTAATTTTTTTTAATTTTATTTTATAAATTATTTTAAAAAATTTTAATAAATATTTAATTCCTTTTAATCCATATTTTTTATTTTTTTTAAATTTTTTTTTTAAATATAATAAAAATTTAATATTTTTTTTTTTTTTTTTAAAAAAATAAAATATTTTATTTATTTTTTCTTTTTTTATTTTTTTTATTAAAATTTTTTTTATTTTTTTCTCACCTTTTTTATCTATTTTATCAATATTTTTTATAAAAAAAAACCAATTTTTTTTATATATATTTAAATATTCACATAAACCATATAATATATCTTTATGATTAATTAAAAAAATAACAGATAAATTTAATTTATTAAAAATATTATCACATAATTTAACTATTTCTATTTCTTCATAATTTGATTTTAAACTAATTATATCAATATCACATTGATAAAATTCTCTATATCTATTATTTTGAGGTTTTTCACCTCTCCATACTTTTTGTATTTGATATCTTTTAAATGGTAAAATTAATTTATTAATATTTGTTAAACAAAATCTAATTAAAGGTATAGTTAAATCAAAAATTAAAAAATATTTTTTTTTAATTTTAAAAAAAATAGGATAATTATTATATTTTTTAATTTTATTAATAATATTAAATTTTTCTATAAAAGGAGTTTCTATTTGTTTATAACCATATAAAATAAAATATTTTTCAAAAATTTTAATTAATTTTTTTAATTTAATTAAATTATTTCCAAATAAATCTAATGTTCCTTTTATATTTTTAATATTATTCATTTTTTTTTTTTTTATATTTTATTATATTTTATTTTAAATGAAATTAATTACTATAATAAAAGAAGGTGATAATATTGATAAATATTTAAAAATATATAAAAAAAAAATTAATAAATTAAATGTAATAAAAATTTTAAAAGAAAAATTACAATATATTAAACCTTCAAAAAAAAGAAGATTAAAATTATTAAAAAAAAAATATATAATAAAAAAAAATATATATGAAAAATAATATTAAAAATATTAAAAATAATAAATATTCTATAATAGATTTTTGGGCTAAATGGTGTTCTCCATGTTTATTAATGAAAAAAATTATTAATAAAATTAAAATTTATTATAAAAATAAAATTATTATTTATAAAATAAATATAGATAAATATAAAAAATTAATGAATGAATATAATATTCAAAGTATACCAACATTAGTTTTTTTAAAATATGGTAAAGAAATAGATAGAAATATAGGTATTATATCTAAAGATGATTTAATTAATAAATGTAATATTTTATTTAAATTAAATTAATAATTTTTTAATTTTATTTTTAACTTTTATTGATAATAAATCATCTATTAAAATTTTACCTGTATATTCATCATATATTATTTTTTCTTTTTTACATAAATCTAAATATTTTTGAATAGGTATTTTTAAAAAATATTTATTTATATAATATTTTTTATATAAAGTAATAATACCTATTTTATCTTTTGATTTTTTTTTAATATATTTATATATTTTATATATTTTTTTTTTATTTATTTTTTTTTTTATTTTTTTTAATAAATATAAATTTTTTTTTTTTTTATTTTTATTTTTTTTTTTTTTTTTTTTTTTTTTTTTAATTAAATAATTTAAAAATAATTTATTTTTTTTTATTTTTTCTTTATATATTTTTTTTTTTTTTTTTTTTTTTTTTTTTTTTTTTTTTTTTTTTTTTTTTTTTTTTTTTTATTTTTTTTTTTAATTTTATATATTCAATTTCTTTATTTATTAATTTTAAATCTATATTATTTTTAATTTTATAAATTTGTTTTTTATATTTATCTATTAATTTATTATTTTTTTTATTTTTTTTTTTTAAAATAAAATTTAAATTTTTATTTTTTTTTATTTTTTTTTTATTTTTTTTTATTTTTTTTTTATTTTTATTAATTTTATTTAAAATATTATTTTTTATATATATATACTTTTTATTATTAATTTTAATATTTTTTAAATTATTTTCTAATATTTGTATACTATATAATAATTTTAATTGTTTTTTTATTTTCATTTTATTTTAAATTAAATAATTATAAATAAATATAAAAAATAAATACAAATACGGTTTGGACGGGATTTGAACCCGTAACCTCGTGCGTGACAGACACGTATTCTAACCATTTGAACTACCAAACCTTTATTTAATTATATATATTAATATTAATTAATTTAATATATAATAAAAAAAAATGAATTATTTAAATAATTATAAATATTCAAATTTTTTTTTTTTTTTAATATATAAATTTATTAATAATAAAAATATATATTTAATTTTATTTAAAAAAAAAATATTTATTTTTTCAGTCAAAAAAAAAAATATTAATATATATAAAATAATTAATATAAAATATTTAATAAATTTAAATAAAAAAAAATTAAATAAAAATAAAATAAAAATTAAAAATAAATATTTAATAATTAATAAAAAAAAAATAAAATTTTTAAAAAAAAAAAAAAAANTAAATAAATATATTATTAAAAAAAAATTTAAAATAAAAAAAAAAATAAAAATAAATAATATATTTAATATAATAAATTATTTTTTATTAAATTTTCAAAAAAAAATTAAATTATATTTTAAAATAAAAAATAATTGTATAATTTTTTATTATACTAATAATATTAATTTCTTAATAAAAATTAAAGTTAAAATTAAAAAAATTAAAAAAAAAAAATATATATATAAAATATATAATAATTTTTTTTTTTTTATTAAAAAATTTTTTAAAAAAAATAAATTTATATTTTTAATATTTTATAATAAAAAAATTATTTTAACATTTAAAAAAAAAATATTAATAACATCAAAAATTATAAAAAAAAAAAAAAAAAATTAATATTTTTTTTAAAAAAAAAAAATATTTTAATTTTATTTTAAATAAAAAAAAATTAATTAATATTTTAAATAAAATTAATTATATAATATTAAAATATAATTTTATAATTAAAATTATTAATATATATATAAAAAAAAAAAAAATATATTTTATAATTAAAAATTATAAATTATATAAAAAATTTATTATAAAAATAAATAAATATAATAAATATTATATTACAAATAAAAATAATATAAAAATTAAGATTAATTTTAATTTATTATTTAATTTTATTAAAATTATAAAAAATAATAATATTAAATTTAATATTAATAAAAATTTAAAAAATATATTAATAGAATATAAAAATAGTTATAAAAATAAAATGTATATAATAATAATGAATATAATATAATTATATTATGAAATTTTTATTAAGTTGGATAAAAGAATTTTTTATTTTTAAAAAAAAAATTAAAATAAAAAAAATATGTAAAATATTAAATAATATAGGTATTGAAATTTTATCAATTAAAAAAATTTATCCTATTAATTTTAAATATAAAAAAAATATAATTTTAGGTAAAATAATATTTATTATTAAAAAAAAAAAATTTTTTTTATTTAAAATAGTTATAAAAAATAAATATAAAAATTTTTTTTTTATAAAAAATAAAAAATATATAAAAAAAAATACTAAAATATTAATTGAAAAAATTAATAATAAATATTATATAGTTTGTAAAGAATATAATTATGATTATGTTATTAAAACTTTTATTCCTTATAATTTAAGTTATTTATCATATTATTTTAATTTAATAAATGAAATATATAGTTATTTAAAATATAAAAAAAAAAAAAATTTAAAAATTAAAAAATTTAATAATAAATTATATATAAAAAAAAAAAATATAAAATTTAATATAA
>CP099825.1:0-174250 GCA_029851225.1 Candidatus Shikimatogenerans bostrichidophilus | reverse complement strand
TAAAAAAAAAAAAAATTTAAAAATTAAAAAATTTAATAATAAATTATATATAAAAAAAAAAAATATAAAATTTAATATAAATAATAATAATTTAATATTAAATTATTGTTATTTATTAAAAAACATAAAAATTGAATATTCTAATTTTAACATACAAAAAAAATTACATTCTTTATCTATTAATTCAATTAATAATATTGTAGATATTATTAATATTTTTATTATTGAAATGGGTATTCCTATTGAAATGGTAGATTATAATAAAATAATAAAAAAAAAAAAAATTTATATAAAAAAAAATAATAAAAATTTTATTTTTAATACAGAAAATAATAAAAAAATTTATATTGAAAAAAAAAATAAAGATATTATTATTTTAAATAATAAAATACCTATTTATTTATCAGGTATTATTAATAGTAATAAAACTAAAATAACTAATAAAACAAAAAATATTTTATTATTTTTAATAATTTATAATAAAAATAAAATAAGAAAAACTTCTAAAATATATAATATAAAATCATTAATATCTAATTTTTATAAAAAAAAATATTTAATAAATAAAAAATTAATATATATTAATAAATTATTATTAAATTTAAATTATTTAAATAAAAAAAAATTATTTAAATATGATTTAAATGAAATATTCATTTACAAAAAAAAAATTAAAAAAAAATATATAAAATTAAAATATAATTATATATATAAATTAATAGGAATAAAAATTAAAATTAAAAAAATATTAAAAATTTTATTATGTTTAAAATATAAAATAATAAAAAATAATAAAATTTATATTAAAATATTAAATACAAATTTTAAAAAAAAAATAGATATAATTAATGATTTAATTAGATTTTATAATATAAATAATATAAATAATATAAATTTTAAATTTAAAAACTTATTATTATTAACTAATAATAATAATAATAAATATTATTATTATTATAAAATAGAAAAAATTATTATAGATATTTTAATAAATAATGAATTTTATGAAGTTATAAATACTCCATTTATTAAAAAAAAATATATAAATAAAAATAAAAAAAATTTAAAAATTAAAAATAATAATTATTATTTAAAAAATAATTTATATATTAAAATGATAAAAAATATTATTTATAATATAAATAGAAAAAAAAAAAATATAAAAATATTTGAAAAAAGTAATATATATTATGAAAATAATAATAAAATTATAGAAAAAAAATATATAGAATTATTAATAATAAAAAATAAAAAATATAATAAAAAAAAAATTTTATATTATATATATAATATATTATGTATAATATTACAAAAATTAGGTATAAAAAAATATAAAAAAAAAATAATTAATATTAAAGATAATTTTTATAAAAGAAAAATTATTTTTAAATATAAAAATTATAAATTTATAACTTTTGGTATTTTAAATAAAAAATATTTAATTAATAAATTTAATTTTAATAAAAATATATTTTTTTCTATTTTAAATATAAAAAATATATTTAAAATAATAAAAAAAAAAAAATTTAAATTTAAAAAATATAATAAATATCAAATAATTAAAAGAGATTTAACTTTTATTGTAAATAAAAATATTTATTTTAATAAATTTTATTCATTATCTAAAAAAATTTTAAAAGATAAATTAATAAATTTAAATTTATTTGATATATATAAAAAAAATTTACCTAAAAATAAAAAATCTTATTCATTACGTTTTATTTTAAAAAATAAATTTGGAATTAAAAAAAAAAATATAAATAAAATATTATATAAAATAATAAAAATATTTAAAATAAAATTAAATGCTAAATTAAAAATTAAATAAAAATTAATATTTAAATTAGTATATTATTAATAGTTTATTTTAAATTTTTAATATTATTATTAACTTTAATTTTAAAAAAAATCTTCCTAATTCTAAAGAATTAGAAGAAGCTATTTTAGGTTCTATAATTGTAAATAAAAAAAGTTTAATGAAAGTTATAGATTTATTAAAACCTGAATTTTTTTATAAAGAAAAAAATAAAATTATTTTTAAATATATAATAAAATTATTTTATGAATATAAAAAAATTAATTTATTAAATTTAGTATATACATTAAAAAAAGATAATAAATTAAATATAATTGGAGGTGAACATTATTTATCTTATTTAATGCAAAAATTTACTTCATTATATAACATTAAAATATATATAAAAAAAATTATTGATAAATTTATTTTAAGAAAAATTATAAAATTATCAATAAATTTAATAAATAAATCTTATGAAAATATTGATATAATTAATATTTTAGATTATATACAAATTAAAATTTTTGATATTACTAATAAATATATAAATAACAATATAAAATCTATTAAATATTTAATTAATAAAACTTTTAAAAAAATTAAAAATAATTATTTTAAAAAAAAATTATTTATAATACCTACATATTTTAAAAAATTAGATGAAATTATTTTAGGTTTACAAAAATCAGATTTAATAATAATAGCTTCAAGACCTGGTATGGGTAAAACATCTTTTGCTTTATCATTAATAAACAATATAATTAAAAAAAATAAAAATATTGCTATTGGATTGTTTTCATTAGAAATGTCATATATACAAATAATAACTAGATTAATTACTTTTAATACTAATATATCTTACGATAAATTAAAAACTTCAAATTTAACTAAATTAGAATATAATATATTAAATAAAAATATTAAAAAATTAAAAAAATATCCTTTATTTATAGATGATTCATCATCTTTATCAATTATAGAATTTAAAAATAAATGTCAAAAATTAATATATAATTATAAAGTTAAATTAATAATAATTGATTATTTACAATTAATAAATATAAAAAATAGTAAATTTAAATTTACTAATAGAGAACAAGAAATATCTATTATTTCTAGAAATATAAAATATATAGCAAAAGAATTTAAAATACCTATAATAGCTATATCTCAATTATCAAGAGCTGTTGAATTAAGAGGAGGTAATAAAAGACCATTATTAACAGATTTAAGAGAATCAGGTTCTATTGAACAAGATGCAGATATAGTTTTATTATTATATAGACCTGAATATTATGGATTTAAATATTGGGATAATGTTAATTTATTATGTTCAGGAGAAGCTGAAATAATAATAGCAAAACATAGAAATGGTAGATTAGGTAATATTAAATTAAAATTTATAAATAAAATTGCAATGTTTAAAAATTAATATATTTTTTTTATATTATTAATAATTTCTTTTTTATTAAAAGGAATACCTTGTATTTTATTAAAATAATATAATTTTTTTTTAAAAAAATTACAATAATATTTTATAATATAAAATAATTGTTTATTATTTAATTCTAAAATTAATATTTTTTTAAATTTATCTATTATTTTATTTATATTAATATAATTTAAAGGATAAATACATTCTAAATGTAATAAACTTATTTTATATTTTTTTTTTATTAAATAATAAATAGATTCTTTTATTATTTCATAAGTAGATCCCCAACTTATAATTATAATTTTACCTTTTTTATATCCTTTAAATATAAAAAATTTATTATTATATTTTTTAATTATTGAATTAATTTTTTTTTGTCTTATTTTAATCATTTTTTCATGATTTTTATTATTATATGATACATTATCATTAATAAAATTTTTTTCTAAACTACCTATACAATGTTCTTTATTATTATATTTTTTTTTAAATTTATAATTATATCCTGGTAAATACCATTTTTTAGTATAATATTTATTTCTTTTAAATAAATTATTTTCATTATTAATTAATTTAATATTTTTTTCTTTAAAATTTATATTTTTATATTTTTTATATTCTAAAATATTTAATAAACTTAAATTATTAGATATATAAATATCACTTAATATTATAACAGGAGTCATAAATTCTATAGCTATTTTAAATGCATATAAAGAAATTTTAAAACTATTTTTAATTGAACTAATAGCTAAAACTGGTATAGGTGCTTCACCATGTCTACCATATATTGATTGCATTAAATCTGATTGTTCTAATTTTGTAGGTAATCCTGTAGAAGGACCAGCTCTTTGTACATTTATTATTATTAAAGGTAGTTCTAATATTACAGCTAATCCTAAAGATTCTTGAATTAAAGACATACCAGGACCTGAGGTAGCTGTTATTCCTATTCTACCAGTAAAAGATGCTCCAATAGATGAACAAATAGAAGATATTTCATCTTCATAATTAAATATTTTAATATTACAAATTTTTTTATATATATTAAAATATTTATATATATTTGTAGCTGGTGTTATAGGATAACTAGAATAATATATTTTAATATTATATTTTTTAGATCCACTTATTAAACCTAATACTATACCATAATTACCATTTATTATTTTATATATATATTTTTTTTTATTTATTTTATTTTTTTTTATATTAAATTTTTTAATTTTTTTTTTTTTTTTAAATAAATTAAAACCTTTTTTAAAAATTAAATAATTTAAATATATATATTTTTTTTTTTTAATTTTTTTTTTAAAAAAATTTAAAATTTTTTTTTTTTTTAAATTTAAAATATATAATAATATACCTAATAAAAAAGAATTTTTTATTTTATCTAAAATAGATATTTTTTTAATTTTATTTTTTTTTAAAATTATATTTAAATATTTTAAACTATTTATATTTAAAAATATATTTTTTTTTATTATTAATAAAATTTTTTTATTTTTTTTTAATAAATAATTATTTTTATTATTAAAATCAGCTATTATAATACATTTTTTTTTAATATTTTTTATATTTTTAACTAAAGAAAAATAATTAGTTACTATTAATATATCAATTTCATTTTCATAACTAATTATTTTTTTATTAGAAAATCTTATAATAAAATTAGATATATCATAAAAATCTTTTTTAGGAGAAAGTATTTCTGAAGGTATTTCATTAAAAGTTTTAAAAAAAAAATTATTTTTATATAATATATAACATAAATTATTACCCATAAATTGAATACCTTCTCCAGACATACCTGATAATATTATAGTTATATCATTTTTATTTTTAATCATTTATTTAAATATTAATATATTTAATAATAATTAAATTTTAAATATTACATAAATATAAGTATATATAATAATTTTTAAATTTTTTAAATAAAAAAATAATTAATTTCTTTAATTTTTTTTTTAAAAAATTTTTTATTTAAATTTAAAAGTATTTTAATAATTTTTTTTTTTTGTATTTTTTTTCTTAAAAAAAAATTTTTTTTTTTTAAAATTTTTATTTTAGTATTTATTTTAAATAATTTTTTTGATATTTTAGCTAAATATTTATATTTTTTAATTTTAAATTTAAAATTTTTTTCTATATATTTTATGTTTTTTTTTAAAAAAATAGTTTCAATATCATTATAAATATTTAATAATTTATTAGTTTTTTTAGATCCTATATTAGGTATACCAGGAATATTATCTGTTATATCACCAACAATACTAAAATAATCTATTATTTTATTTATATTATTAATATTATATTTTTTAAATATATAATTATTATCAATAAATATTTTTTTATTATAATTTAATATAAAAGTTTTTTTAGATATTAATTGTAAATAATCTTTATCTTCAGTTATTATATAATTTATATATCCTTCTTTTTCTTTTTTTTTAATTAAACTACCTATTACATCATCAGCTTCATAATTTTTAATATAAAATATTGGTATATTTAAAATATTTAAATATTTTTTTATATAAGGTATTGTTTTACTAATTTTAGTTGGTATTTTTTTTCTATTATTTTTATAATTTAAAAAAAATATTTTTTTATAATTTTCCTTTAATTTACTATCAAAAATAGCTACAATATATGTAGGTTTTTTTTTAATTAAAATATCAATTATAAATTTTAAAAATCCATATAATATATAATTACCTTTATAATATTTTCTAAGATAAAAATAATATTTATATATATATAATAAACTATCAATTATAAATAATCTTTTATCATTTATTAATTTTATATTATTATTATTATTAATAATCATAATTTAATATTTTAAATTAAACCTCGTAGTTCAAATGGATAGAATATCTGATTACGAATCAGAAGATTAAAGGTTCAAATCCTTTCGAGGTTATATAATATAAAATAAGATAAAATAAATTATATTTATTTAAGTTATTTTTTAAAAACAACTTAAATAAATATAAAAATATTATTTTATTTTACTTCTTCATATTTTATATCTTTAGTTTTTTTTTTTTTATCTTTTTTTTTTTTTTCTTCTTTTTCTTCTTTTTCTTCTTTATTATTTATATTATTATTTGGTTTATAAATTTCTTGAGTAATAATATTCCATATATCATTTAATTTTTTAGTATATTTTTCTATTTTTTCAATATTTTTAATAGCATGATATGATTTTAATTTTATTAAAATTTTATTAACTTTTTCTATATTTTCTTTTGAAATTTTATTTTTATTTTCTTCTAATTGTTTTTCAGTTTGAAATATTAAATTATCTGTAATATTTAATTTTTCAATTTTTTCTTTTTCTTTTATATCATTTTCATAATTTAATTCTGCTTCTTTTTTCATTTTTTCAATATCTTCTTTATTTAAACCTGTAGAAGGTTCTATTTTAATTGATTGTTGTTTATTAGTACCTTTATCTGTAGCTGAAACATTTAAAATACCATTAGCATCTATATCAAATGTTACTTCTATTTGAGGTACCCCTCTAGGAGCTAAAGGTATATTTATTAAATCAAATCTACCTATTTCTTTATTATCTTTAAACATTGGTCTTTCACCTTGACCTACTCTTATTGTAACACTAGATTGATTATCTGTTGATGTAGAAAATATTTCAGATTTTTTAGTAGGTATAGTAGTATTTGATTCTATTAATTTAGTAAAAACTCCACCTAATGTTTCAATACCTAATGATAATGGAGTTACATCTAATAATAAAACATCTTTAACATCCCCTGATAATACACCCCCTTGTATAGCTGCTCCTATTGCAACTACTTCATCTGGATTTACACCTTTATATGGTTTTTTTTGAAAGAAATTTTCTACTTTTTTTTGTATTTTAGGTATTCTTGTAGAACCACCTACTAATATTACTTCATTTATATCTTCTATTTTTAATTTAGCATCTTTAATAGCTTTTTCACATGGTATTAATGTTTTTTCTATTAAATTATCAATTAATTTTTCAAAATTTGATCTAGTTAAAGTTTTTAATAAATGTTTAGGACCTTTTGTAGTAGTTGTTATATAAGGTAAATTTATTTCAGTTTGCATACTTGAAGATAATTCTATTTTAGCTTTTTCTGCTGCTTCTTTTAATCTTTGATGAGCTATAGGATCTTTTTTTAAATCAATATTTTCTTCACTATAAAAATTTTCTGATAACCAATTTATTATTATTTGATCAAAATCATCACCTCCTAAATAAGTATCACCATTAGTTGATAAAACTTCAAAAACTCCATCACCTAATTCTAATATAGAAATATCAAAAGTACCACCACCTAAATCATATATTGCTATTTTTTTGTTATTATTTTGTTTATCTAATCCATAAGCTAATGAAGCTGATGTAGGTTCATTAATTATTCTTTCTACTTTTAATCCTGCTATTACCCCTGCTTCTTTAGTTGCTTGTCTTTGAGAATCATTAAAATATGCAGGTACAGTTATTACAGCTCTATTTATTTTTTGTCCTAAATATTCTTCTGCATCTTCTTTTAATTTTTGTAATATTATTGATGAAATTTCTTGTGGAGTATATAATTTATTATTAATTTCAACACAAGGTGTATCATTTTTACCTAATTTTATTATATAAGGAAAATTATCAATTTCATTTTTAATTTCATTATATTTTCTCCCTATAAATCTTTTAATAGAATAAATAGTATTTTTAGGATTTATTACTGCTTGTCTTTTAGCAGGATCACCTATTTTTTTTATATTATTTTCAATAAAAGCAACTACTGATGGAGTAGTTCTTTTACCTTCACTATTAGGTATAACTATAGGATTTTTACCTTCCATAACGGCTACACATGAATTAGTAGTTCCTAAATCTATACCTATTATTTTATTATTCATTTTAATTTTTTTTTTTTTTATATAATTATTTTTTTTTAAAAAAAAATAATATTTATTATATAATAATATATTTAATTATAAAAATGAAATATATAAGTTTTAAAACTAAATATTATATTAATAAAATAAATATTAATTATTTAATAAATGCAAAAAATAAAATATTAGGTAGATTATGTTCATTTATATGTAATATATTAATGGGTAAAAATTTATCTACTTATACACCTAATTATAGTTTTTATAATAAAATTATAATTATAAATACTGAAAAAATAAAAATAAATAAAAAAAAAATAAAAAAAAAAATATATTATAAATATTCTGGTTATATAGGTAATAAAAAAAAATATACTATGGAATTTTTATTTAAAAAAGATCCTAATTATTTAGTAAAAAAATGTATTGAAAGAATGTTACCAAAAAATTTATTAGGTAAAAATTTAAAAAAATATATTTTTTTATTTAAAAAAAATCATAATTTTTTAAATAAAAAATTTAAAATTATTAAATTTAATAATTTAAAATAAAATGAAAAAAAATAAAAAATATTATCATAATATAGGTAAAAGAAAAACATCAATAGCTTTAATATATATATATAAAAAAAAAAAAAAAAAAAAAATAATTATAAATAATAAAGATATTAAAAATTATTTTAATAATAATATATATTATCAAAATAAAGTTTTTTATCCTTTAAAAATAACTAATAATTTAAATAAATTTTATATTATAATAAAAGTTAAAGGTGGAGGATATACTGGTCAATCTGAAGCTATTTCTTTAGGTATATCAAAAATTTTATCTAAATTAGATAAAAAATATTTTAAAATATTAAAAATTAATAAATTATTAACTAGAAATTCTAAAATAGTAGAAAGAAAAAAATATGGTAGAAAAAAATCAAGAAAAAAATTTCAATTTTCAAAACGTTAATTATATTATTATATTATTATTTAAATATGTTAGATATATATAATAAAAAAAAATTAAAAAAAATTTTTAAAAAAAAAATATTATTAGGACATAAATCTTCAAATAGAAATCCTAAAATGTCTAAATATATATTATTAAAATATAATAATATTGATATATTAAATCCTTTTAAAGTAATTAATAAATTAAAAAAAGCTGAATTAATATTAAAAAAATGTGCTTATATTGGAGGAATAATATTATTTGTAGGTACTAAAAAACAAATTAGTTATTTAATAGAAAAATATGCTAAAAAAGTTAATATGCCTTTTATAAATTATAAATGGCCAGCTGGATTATTAACTAATATAAAAGTTACTAGATTATCTATTAAAAAAAAATTAAAAATTGAAAAAAATAAAAAAAATATATATAAATTTTTGTCAAAAAAAGAAAAAAATATAATAGAAAGAAAATATAAAAAAATATGTATTAAGTTTGGTTCAATAGAAAATATGAATAGATTACCTTTATTTATTATTATAGTTGATGTTAAAAAAGAATATATAGTAGTAAATGAAGCTAAAAAAACTTCAATATATACAATAGGAATAGTTGATACTGATTCTTCACCTGATAATATTGATTATATAATACCAGCAAATGATGATTCATCAAAATCAATTAAATATATATTAAATAAATTAACTAATTCTATAATAGAAGGATTAAATAAAAGAGAAAAAAAAAAAAAATTAAGTGAAAAAATTAGAAAAAAATAAAATAATAAAAAAAATAATTAAATTAAGAAAAATAACAAAATTAGGTATTTTAATATGTAAAAAAGCTTTAAATAAAAATAAATTTAATATTAAAAATTCTATTAAATATTTAAAAAATAAAGTTATTAATAGTAAATATAATTATATAACAAAAAAAAAATTAAATAATGGTATTACTTATTCAAATATTAATAATAAAAAAAATATAGGAATAATATTTAAAGTAAAAACAGAAACAGATTTTATTATTAATAATAAATATTTTAAAAAATTTATAAAAAAAATAATTAAAATTTCTTTAAAATTTAAAATAAAAAATAAAAAAAAATTATTTAAAAATAATATTATTAAAAATGAAATTTTAAATTTAAATATAATTTTTAAAGAAAATATTATTATTAATGATTATTATTATATAAAAAATGATTATATAAATAATTATAATCATCATAATAATAAATTATCAGTAATAATAGGAATTAATATTATTGATAATTATAAAAAAATAAATAAAAAAAAAATATATAATATAACTAAATATATAATATTTTATATTATAATTAATAATATTAAAATAAAAAAAAAAAAAAAAATTAAATAAATTTTTTATAAATAAAAAAATTTTTTTAGAAAATGAACTTATTAAAAAATTTAATTTAAATAAAAAAGAATATTATTATTATTTAAAAAAAAAAATAAAAATAAAAAATATTAAATATTTAAATTTATAAATTTAAATATAATAAAAAAAATATGGTATTTTAGCTCAGTTGGTAGAGCAACGGACTGAAAATCCGTGTGTCCCCGGTTCAATTCCGGGAAATACCATATATTTAAATAAAAAAAAATTAATATTAATATTAATGGGAAAAAAAAAAATAAAAATTATTATTAATCATGCAAAAATTTATGGTTTTATATTTAAATCAAATGAAATATATAATGGTTTAAAATCTTTTTATGATTATGGACCACAAGGATTAGAAATGAAAAATAATATAAAAAAATTTTGGTGGGAATATATGGTAAAATATAGATCTAATATAGTAGGTATTGAAACATCTATTTTAATTAATAAAAAAATTTTATTAGCTTCAGGTCATTTAAAATATTTTAATGAATATTTTATTATAAATATTATTAATAATAAAATTTATTTAATTGAAGATTTTTTAAAAAAAATAAAAAAAAAAATAAATAATATTAAAAAAATAGAAAAAAAATTTTATTATTATTATAATAAAAAAAAAATTAATAAATTAAATTTTTTTTTAAAAAAAATAATTATTAAAAATAATTTAAATAAATATTTTAAATGGGAAAATATAAAAAAATTTAATTTAATGTTTAAAACAAAATTAAATACATTAAAATATAATAAATATATATATTTAAGACCTGAAACAGCTCAAGGTATTTATTTAAATATTAAAAATATTAAAAATTCTAATAGAATGAAAATTCCATTTGGAATAGCTCAAATTGGTAAATCTTTTAGAAATGAAATAATATCAAAACAATTTATATTTAGAACAAAAGAATTTGAACAAATGGAAATGCAATTTTTTATATTACCTGGTGAAGAAAAAAAATGGTATAAATATTGGATTAAATCAAGATTAAAATGGCATTTATTTTTTAATTTAGGTAAAAAAAAATATAGAATTAAAAAACATAAAAATTTATCACATTATTCTAAATTTGCTACAGATATAGAATTTAAATTTATAAATAATTATAAAGAATTAGAAGGTATACATTTTAGAAAAAATTATGATTTAAAAAATCATATAAAATTTTCTAAAAAAAATCTTTATTTTTTTAATAATAAAAAAAAAAAAAAATTTATACCTTATGTTATAGAAACTTCATTAGGATTAGATAGAATGTTTTATTCTATATTTTGTTCATCATTAAAAATAAATAAAAAAAGAATTTATTTAAAATTACCATTTTTTATTTCTCCTATTAAAATAGCAATATTACCAATAGTAAAAAAAAAAAAAATAATTAAATTATCTAAAAAAATATTTAATAATTTAAAATATGAATTTAATATTATTTATGATGAAAATAAATCAATAGGTAAAAGATATAAAATACAAGATTCTTTAGGAACTCCATTTTGTATTACTATAGATAATAATAGTATAATAAATAAAACAGTAACTATAAGATTTAGAGATACTATGAAACAAATTAAATATGATATAAATAAATTAAAAATTTTTTTTAAAAAAAAATTTGATATTTCATTCTTTTTTAAAAAAAATTTATATTAATATAAATTAATTAATAATTTGTTTTTTTTTAAAAAACAAATTATTATTTATTTTATAATGTATAAAAAAGCAATAATACAATTTGGTAATCATCAATATTTAATAAAAATTAATAAATATATATATTTAAATAAATTAAATAAATATAATGTTAATGATAATATTTTAATTAAAAAAAATATTTTATTAATTATTGATAATAATAATAAAATATTAATAGGTAAACCTTATATAAAAAATTTTATTATAAAAGCTAAAATTTTAGAACATTTAAAAAATAAAAAAATAATAATTTTTAAAAAAAAAAAAAGAAAAGGATATAATATAAAAAAAGGACATAGACAAAAATTAACAAAATTAAAAATAATTAATATAAAAAAAAATGGCTCATAAAAAAGGTGTTGGTAGTACTAAAAATGGTAGAGATTCTATTGGTAAAAGATTAGGAATTAAATTATTTGAAGGACAATTTACAAAACCTGGTAATATAATTATAAGACAAACAGGTAATAAATATTATTCTAATATTAATACATATATTAGTAAAAACTTTACAATACATTCAAAAATATATGGTTTTATAAAATATAAAAAAATTAAAAATAAAACTTATGTAAGTGTTATTCCTATAAATAAAAATAATAATAAAAAAAAATGAATAAAAAAATAATGACTGGTATAAAAAGTACTGGTATACCACATATTGGTAATATATTAAGTGTTATTATACCTATTAAAAAAATAATAAAAGAAAAAAAAAAAAAAAAATTTTTTATTTTAATAGCTGATTTACATTCTATAACTAATTATAAAAATAATATTATTTTAAAAAATAATATATATAAAACTGCAGCTGTTTTATTATCTTTTTTAAATATTAAAAAATATAAAAATATTTTTATTTATAGACAATCTAATATTAAACAAATAAATGAATTATTTTGGTTTTTAAATTGTTTTTATTCTTTTAATAGAATAAAATTATCACATGTTTATAAAGACTATATAAAAAAAAAAAAAAAAATTAATATAGGTATGATTAATTATCCAATATTAATGGCAGCTGATATATTATTATATAAAATAAATAAAATAATAATAGGTAAAGATCAAATACAACATATAGAAATAACTAGAAAAATAGCTAAAATTATAAATAAAAAAATAAGAAAAAAATTATTTATAATACCTAAATATATTATAAAATATAATAATATTATACCAGGAATAGATGGTAAAAAGATGAGTAAATCTAACAATAATATAATTAATATTTTTGAAAATAAAAATATATTAGAAAAACAAATAATGAATATAAAAACTAATAATGAATCTATATATTCAATGTCTTATAATAAAATAAAAAATACTATTTTATTTAAAATATATAAAATTATTATTAATAATAATAAAGAAGAATTAATAAATATAAAAGAAAAAATAAAAAATAAAAAAATTGGATTTTTTACTATAAAAAAAATGTTATATAAATATATATTATTTTTTTATTCAAAACAAAGAAAAAAATTTTTATTTTTTATTAATAATAAAAATATTATAAATAAAATTTTAAATAAAAAATTAAATAAATTAATAAAAATAGCAAAAAAAAATATTTTTATAATTAAAAATAAATTAGGATTAAATATATAATTTACCTAATAATTTTTTTTTTAAATTTAATATTTCTAAAATTTTTTTATATAATTTTTTTTTAAAAATTTTAATTATATTATAATTTTTTATTTTATTATTTTTAATTTTTAAATATAAAATATTATTTTTTATTTTATAAGGTAAATATATAGTTAATATATATAATTTATTTTTTTTTAATATTAAATTATAAAATAATAATTGTAATATATTATTATATTTTTTATATATAAAAATATCTTCTATATTATTATTGTTTAAATTTAAAAAAAATTTATTTTTTTCAAAATTAAATTTAGTTTTATATTCTATAATTCTATATTTATTATTTAATAAATCAATTCTATCAATTTTACCTTTTATATAAGTAAAATTATTTTTTTTTTTATTTAAAAAAATTTTTTTTTTTATTTTTTTTTCTAAATAAATTATTTTAATATTATTACCTTTTATTAATAATTTTTCATCACAAAAAATAAAATTACTTACATATTTATTTATTAATTTATATTTAAAAAATATTTTTTTATCTAATTTTATATCTACTTTATTATAAAATTTAAAAAAAACTTTTTTTAATATTTTTTTTTTATTTATTTTTATATTTTTTATATTTTTTTTGTTTAAATTTTTATTTATATATTTTTTATATAAAATATATAAAATATTATGTATTATAGTACCTAAAAAAAATTTTTTATTATTAAAATTTAAAATATTATTATAATAAAAATATATATTATTATTTATATAATTTTTTATTAAAGTAAAAGTAAAACCTTTTTTTTTTAAAAATAAAAATTTTTTTTTTTTTTTTTTTAATTTAATTTTTATATTATTATAAAATTTAATATTATAATTAAAATTTATTTTTTTTTTTTTATTATTATTTATATTTTGTAATATTTTATTATTTATAATACATTTATCATTTTTTTTATATATAAAATATATATTTTTAGAATTTTTAAATAACATATTTATTTTATATAAAAAAATAATTTCTTTTTTTTTCTTGTAATTTATATTAAATTTTTTTTTAATATCATATATTATATTAGTTTTTTTATTATATATATTATTTTTATTTAAAATAATTATTAAATATTTATATTTTTTAAATATAATATTATTAATATAATTAATTTCTAATTTTGAATTTACATTATTATATATATTAATTTTAAAATTTTTTATAAAAAATAAATAAATTTTATATAATATTTTTATTTTTAATTTTATTTTTTTTTTTTTATTATTTACTTTNAAAATTATTAATATAATTTTTTTTTTTTTTTATTATTATTTTAATAATGTTTTTAATATTATAAATAAAATTAAATATATTATTATTATTAATAATATTAAATAAAATTTTATTATTAATTATTTTATTAATTTTTTTTAAAAATATAAAATTACTATTATTTTTATTAATTAATTTTTCTATTTTTTTTTTTTCTTTTTTATTAATTAAATATTTAATAAATATATTATTTAATAAATTTATAAAAATTTTTTTTTTATAATATTTTTTTTTTTTTTTTTTTTATTTTTTTTCATTTTTTTTTTTAATATTTAATTCAAAAATAGAATTAAAAAATTTATTTAAAATTATATCATTTATATTAATTAATAAATTATAATTTATATTATTTATATTAGTTGATATATAATTTAATAATAATTTAGAATTTATATTATTTGTTAAAATAATACCTGTATTTTTATAATACAATTTTTTATTTTTTATAATATTACCTGTAATTTTAAATTTTTCTATATTAGTTAAAGATTTATATAAAAAAAATTTTTTATTTTTATAATTATTAAATATATAATTAATTTTATTATTTAAATTTTTTTTTAATTTTTTATAATAAAAATTAATTTCATTATATTTATCATATAAATAAGGTTTATTAAAATTAAAATAAAATGATCCTAATTTATTATTATAAATAATTTTAATAATTTCTAAATCAACATTATAAATAAAATTATAATCAATAAAAATAAAATAATATTTTTTTTTAAAATTAATTAAATTTAATAATGTTATTCTTTTAGCTAAACCTATATAAGATTTTTTTTTTATTAATATATTTTTTTTTAAAATTTTATAACATTTATATATATATTCCCAATTATTAATAAATATATTATTTATATTATTATAATATAATTTATTTATATTATAATATGATATATTATAATTAAAAAAATCTTTTATATTAATTAATTCAATATCTATTATATTAAAATCATATAATAAAATATAAATCCATTTAATAATTTTATATAAAGAAATATTTAAAATTTCATTATTATATTTTATTTTATTAAATAAAATTTTAAATAAATAAAAATTATTAACAATATCTAATTTAGATATTTTTTTTATAAATTCTTTTTGAGTTAAAAAAATATTAGGTATAATACCATATTTTTTTTTTTTTTCTTCTATATATATTTTTTTTATTAATTCTACATAATTTATATTAGGTAAAATAAAAATAATTTTTCTTTTATAATATTTATTTTTATATTTATTGAAATATAATTTTATTACTTTTCTAATTAGAAGAGACATTTTTTTTTTTTAAAAAAAAATAAATTATTATATTTATATTTTATTAATAAAATATGAATATTTTAAATCATAAAAAAGATATAAATAAAAAAAAAATTAAATGGTGTATAGGATGTGGTAATTATTCTATTATAATGCAATTAGGTAAAGTATTAGAAAAGTTAAAAATTAAAAAAAATAAAATAATTTTAGTATCAGGTATAGGATGTTCTTCAAGATTACCATATTATATTAATACATTTGGTATTCATGGTATACATGGTAGAGCTTTTTCTATAGCTACAGGTATAAAATTATCTAATAAAAAATTAAATGTTTGGGTAATAACAGGTGATGGAGATTGTTTTTCTATAGGACTTAATCATTTATTACATACCATAAGAAAAAATATTAATATTAATATATTAATATTTAATAATGAAGTTTATAGTTTAACAAAAGGACAAAAATCTGTTACAAATTTTAATAAAAATAAATTTTTTAATACTATATCTTTAATATTAAGTGCTGGATCAAATTTTGTAGCTAGATGTTTAGATTTTAATATTAATCATTTAAAAAAAATATTAATAAAAGCTAATAAACATATAGGTACTTCTTGTATTGAAATATATCAAAATTGTCCTATATTTAATAAAAATTATTTTAAAAAAAAAATTATAAATAATAATAATTATATAATATTAAAAAATAATAAACCATTAATTTGGGGTAAAAAAGGTATAATTTTAATTAAAAATAAACCAAAAATTGTTTATTTAACAAAAAAAAATATTAGTAATTTATGGATACATAATGAAAATAATATATATAAAGCATATATATTATCAAGATTTAAAATAATAAATAAACAATTACCTATACCTTTAGGTATATTTTTTAAAAAAAAAATTAAAAAAAAAATAAAAAAAATAAATAAAAAAAAAAAAAATATAAAATTATTTAAAATTTTAAGTAATAAAAAATATGAAATATTATAATAATATTTCATATTTTTAATTTTTTATATAATTTTAATTTTATTTTAGGATATTTTTTTTTTAAATATTTAATTATCTTACTATTTATTTTAGTATTAAAAAATTTTTTTTTATAAATATTTTTTTTACTTTTATTATTTTTTTTAATTATAAAATATATACATTTATTACCATAAAATTTTTTTTTAATTTTATTAATAATTTTTTTAATTATTAATTTATATAAATTAAAAAAAATATTTTTATATATTTTAATTAAAATATAATTATAATCTTTAAATATATTTTTTTTTTTTTTTTTTTTTTATATAAAACTTTATTATTATTTAAATTTTTATTTTTAAAATTATTAATTTTAAATTTATAATATTCTAAAGGTTTTTTATTTATATAAGTTCCTAATGTTTCTTTTTGTTTAATATAATAATATATATTTTTTTTTTTTTTTTTACTTTTAAAAAAATTTTTTATATCTATAAATAGTTTTTTTTTTTTTTTTTTTATATTCAGATACTTTTTTTAATAAAAAATTTATTTTATTATATTTATAATTTTCTTTTAAAAAATATTTATATCTTTTTATTTTAAATGTATCTAAACTACCTGATAAAATTAATATTTCTATATGTTTTTTATTAATAATACTTAAATCAATTCTAGTAATAAAATCTAAAATAGATAAAAATTTTTTTTTTTTTCTACTTTTTATTATTAAATTAATTGAAGCATTACCTATTCCTTTAATAGCTCCTAAACCAAATCTTATATATTTATTTTTTTCTATAATAAATGTTTTTTCACTTTTATTAATATCAGGTTTTAAAATTTTTATTCCTAATCTTTTACTTTCTTTTATAAAAATTTTAATATTTTTATAATTATTAATATTATTACTTAATAAACTACTCATATATTCTAATTTATAATGAGTTTTTAAAAAAGCTGTTTTAAAAGATATATAAGTATAACAAGTAGCATGTGATTTATTAAATGCATATGAAACAAAACTTTCCCAATCTTTCCATATTTTTTTTAAAATTTTTTTAGAATAACCATTTTTAATTGAATTTTTAAAAAATTTTTTTTTTAATTTATTTAATTTAAATATATTTTTTTTACCTATAGCTTCTCTTAAAGAATCTGCTTCAAATTTACTAATACCTGATAATTTTCTAGCTATTAATATTACTTGTTCTTGAAATATAGTAATACCATAAGTTTCTTTTAAAAATTTTTTCATAACAGGTAAATCATATAATATTTTTTGTTTTTTTTTTTTTCTTAAAATAAAACTAGGTAAATATTTAATAGGGCCTGGTCTATATAATGCATTTATAGATATTAAATCATTAAAATTATTAGGTTTTAATTCTTTTAAATATTTACTAATATTTAAAGAATCATATTGAAAAATACCTATAGTATGACCTTGTTTAAATAATTTAAATGTTTTTTTATCATATATAGAAAATTTTTTTTTTTTTTTTTTTTTATTATTTTTTATTTTTTTTAAAGTATCTTTTATAATAGTTAAAGTTTTTAAAGATAATAAATCTATTTTTAATAATCCAATTTTTTCAATAGCTAATGTATCATATTGAGTTAATAACATATTATTTTTTTTATTTAACATAACAGGTACATTATTAATTATATTTTTATTAGAAATTATAATTCCACAAGCATGTATCCCTGTATTTCTTAATATACCTTCTAATAATTTAGCTTTTTTTAATATTTTACTTTCTAATAAATTTTTATTATTATAAATTAATTTTAATTTTAAAACTTTATTATAATTTATATTTGATAATTTTTTATAAAAAAAACTTATATTATTATCTAATATTTCTTTTAAAGTAAATTTATTAATAATATTATTAGATAATATATTAGCTTTTTTTAAAGATAAATCTAAAACTCTTGATATATCTTTAATAGCTAATTTAGCACCCATTTTATTATATGTTATAATATTAGAAATTTTATAATAATTATATTTCTTTATTAAAAAAAAAATTATTTTTTTTTTATATTTATCATCTAAATCTATATCTATATCAGGCATTTTTACTCTTTCTATATTTAAAAATCTTTCAAATATTAAATTATGTTTTATTGGATCAACATCAGTAATATTAATACAATAAGCAACTATTGAACCTGCTACAGATCCTCTACCAGGACCAACATATATATTATTTTTTTTAGCTTGTATAATAATACTATTAACTATTAAAAAATAGTCTTCAAATTTTTTTTTTCTAATAATTTTTAATTCTTTATTAATTCTTTTTTTAATTTTTTTATTAATTATTAAATATTTTTTTTTAGCTCCTTTATATGTAATATATTTTAAATATAAATAACTTTTATTTTTTTTATATTTTATTTTTTTATTAAATTTTTTAGGAATTTTAAAATTTGGTAATAATTTTTTTTTTTTTATATTATAAAATTCAATTTTTTTATAAATTTTTTTTAAATTTATAAAACCTTGTTTTAAATTTTTAAATTTTTTTTTTATTTTTAAATAATTTTTAAAATAAAAACTTTTATTAGGTAATCCTAAAATATTTTCTTTTTTATTTATTTTAATAAATTCTTTAATTTTTATTTTATTTTTTATACATAATAAAATATTATATAATTTATAATCTTTTTTTTTTATATAAAATGTATTATTTTGATTTATAAAATATATTTTATATTTTTTAGAAAATTTTAAAAGATATTTATTAACTTTTTCTTCATGTTTAAAACCATTTTTAAAAATTTCTATATAAATATCATCTTTAAATATTTTTTTCCAATATAATAAAAATTTTACAGCTTTTTTAAAATTATTATTTATTATATTGTATGAAATTTTAGATTTTATTGATCCAGTTAAAAAAATTAATCCTTTTTTATATTTTTTAATTATTTTTTTATTAATATAATTTAAATTATTTGTTTTAATAAAACTATATGAACTTATTTTTATTAAATTATAATATCCTTTTTTATTTTTTGCTATTAAAATATAACTAAATAAATTATTTTTTTTATCTTTTATAAAAAATTCACATCCTATTATTGCTTTTATTTTTTTTTTTTTATTTTTTTTATTAAAATTATTAATTTTATTTAAAAAAATAAAAGATCCCATCATATTATTATCTGTTATACCAACAGCTTTCATATTATATTTAAATGTTTTTTTTATTAATTCATCTATATTAATTGTAGAATTTAAAATATTAAAATATGTATAATTATTAATATTAAAAAAAATTTTATTATATTTTTTTTTTTTTTTAAATATTTTATTTTTAATTTTTAAACTATTTTTTATAAAATTATTTATTTTTATATTAAAATTAAATTTAATTATTTTATAATAAATAAATTTTATAAAACATAAAAAAGTAATATAAACATCAAAAAATGAATTATGAAATTTATTTTTTTTTATTTTTTTTTTATATAAAATATAATAAGTTTCTTTTAAACTTGTCCATTTTTTAATTAATAAAAATTTTTTATTATTATTAAATAATATTTTTTGAGTATCAATTTTTTTTTTTTTTAAAAATATTTTATTTATATCATAATTTAATCTTAAATATTCTCCTATAATTATATTACAATCAAAATCTATATTATGTCCTATTATAAAATAGGATCTTATTAATGCATTATAAAATTTTCTAAGAACATATTTTATATTTTTACCTTCTTTATTAACTTTTTCATTAGTTATGCCATGAATTTTTATTGATTTTTTAGGTATAATAAAATTTTGTGGTTTTATAAAATAATTTTTATATTCTATTAATTTACCTTTAATATTAAATAATAACCATGAAATTTGTATTAAACGTGGCCATTTATAATATTTATTTAAATCAAAAATTTTATATTTTGGTAATCCAGTAGTTTCAGTATCAAAAAAAAAACATATTTATATAATATTATATTAATATTTAATATAAAAAATAAAATTTATAAATTAAAATGCCTAGAGCGGGAATCGAACCCGCAAAATTCATTAATTGAATTACAGGATTTTAAGTCCTGCGTGTTTACCTATTTCACCATCTAGGCTTTAAAAATTAAAAATTTTAAAAGCGAAAGACGGGAATCGAACCCGTAACCTTAACCTTGGCAAGGTTATGTTCTACCTATTGAACTACTATCGCATTATTTTATTATAATATTAATTTATAAATTTTTTTTTTTATTATATAAAATAATGATAAAATTTTATAAAAAAACAAATTAATTATATTTTTTTTTTTTAAAAAAAAATATAATTTTTTAGAATTTTCTATAATTATATTTGGAATACCAGACATTTTAGCTATATAAATACCATAACTATTATTACTAATACCTTTTTTTAATTTTCTTATAAAAATAAAATTATTATTTATTTTTTTTATAGATAAATAAAAATATTTAATACCTTTATACATATATAATAAATATTGTAATTCATGATAATGTGTAGCAAATAAAACTTTAGGTTTTAATTTATTTTTATTTAAAAATTTAATTATAGAATATGATAAAGATATACCATCAAAAGAACTAGTTCCTCTACCTATTTCATCCATTATAATTAAACTATTTTTAGTAAAATTATTTAATATATTAGAAGTTTCATTCATTTCTACCATAAAAGTAGATTCTCCAATTGAAATATTATCAGAAGCTCCTATTCTACTAAAAATTTTATCTACAATATTAATTTTAACATATTTTGCTGGTACATAACTACCTATTTGTGTCATTATTATTATTAATGCTGTTTGTCTTAAAATAGCTGATTTTCCTGACATATTAGGACCAGTTATTATTAATATTTGATTTTTTTTATTATCTAAATAAATATCATTAGGAATATAATTAAATAACATATTTTTTTCTATAACTGGATGTCTACCTTTAATAATATTTATATTATTTAAATCATTTTTTATTATTTTAGGTTTTATATAATTATTTTCTTTTGCTGTAATAAATAATGAAAATAAAACATCAATTTTAGCTATAAAATTTGATATTTTTTTTATAAAAAAAATATTATTATTTAAATTTTTTATTTTTTTATTAAATATTATTTTTTCATAAAAAAATATTTTTTTTTTAATATAAAATATTTCATATTCATATTTATTAATTAATTTAGTAGAATATCTAATATATAATGATAAACTTTGTTTTTTTATCCAATTATATGGTATTTTTTTAATTTCATTTTTTTTAATTTCTAAAAAATATCCTAATAAATCATTAAATTTAATATCTAAATAATTTAAATTTAATTCTTTTTTTTTTTTTTTATAATATTTATATATATATTTTTTTTTTTTTTTTAATTTATTTTTATAATAATCTAATTTTTTAAATTTATTTTTTTTAATAAAAAATTTTTTATTAAATTTATTAATAGGATTATCTATAATAATATTATTAATATTATTATATATATCTTTTAATATTTTTATATTTTTTATTTTAAAATTAAATATTTTATAATTTTTTTTTATATTTATAATTTTAAATATTTTTAAAATATTTTTAATAGAAATTAAAAATTTATATAATTGATTAGGATTTATTCTATAATTAGAAATTTTAGAAATTAATTTATCTATATCAAATATATTTTTTAATTTTATAGATAAATAAAATTGTAAATTATCATTTTGTTTAAAAAAAAAATTAATTATTTTTTGTCTTTTATAAATTTTTTTTTTTTTTCTTAAAGGTAAAATTATCCAATTATTTAAAAGTCTATATCCCATAGAAGTATATGTATTATCTAATATAGATAATAATGATTTACCTTTTTTATTAATTGTTTTTATTATTTCTAAATTTTTAATTGTTGAATCATCTATCCAAACATATGAATTTTTTTCAATTTTTTTTATATTATAAATATGATTTAATTTTAAATTATAATAATTTTTAATATAATAAATTAATATTCCTGAAGTTAAAATACTTAATTTCATATTTTCAATACCAAAACAATTTAATGAATAAATTGAAAAATGTTCTAATAATTTTTTATATAATATTTTATAATTAAATAAATTATCATCTAATAATGTTAATATATATTTATTATTTTTATTAAATAATTCATTAAATTTTTTTTTTTTACTTTTTTGTATAAAAAATTCTTTAGGATTAAAACAATTAATTATATGTTTTATATAATTATATTCACCTTCAGATGTAAAAAAATTACCATTAGAAAAATCTATAAAAGAAATACCTATTTTTTCTTTTAAAAAAAAAATAGAAGATATAAATTTTTTAGAACTTTTTTTTTTATTAATATTATCATATATTGAAATACCAGGAGTTATTATATCTGTAATTTTTCTATCTATTATTTCTTTTTTTAAAATTAATTTTTTATTATCATTTTGATCACATATAGCTACTTTAAATCCATGTTTTACTAATTTTTTTAAATATTTTTTTAAAGATTTACATGGAAATCCAACTAAATAAATACTATTATTATTTTTTTTATTTCTTTTAGTTAAAGTTATATTTAAAATTCTAGAACATAATATAGCATCATATCCAAAAATTTCATAAAATTCTCCTACTTGAAAAAATAATATTGTATCTGAATATTTTTTTTTTAAATTATAATATTGTTTAATTAATGGTGTTTCTTTATACATATAAAAAAAAATAATATAATATATATATTATATTATTATAATTTTAATAAATAATATATTATATTTTTTTAAAAAAAATTATATATAATAAAAAATGATTAAATCTTATTTAATTATATTAGGTTGTAATTCATCTTTACCTACTAAAAATTTTCATCCTACTTCTCAAATTTTATATATGAGAAATAATTATTTCTTAATTGATTGTGGAGAAGGAACACAAGTACAATTAATAAAAGCTAAAATAAAAATGAATAAAATTAATAATATATTTATATCTCATTTACATGGTGATCATTATTTTGGTATTATGGGTATTTTATCAACATATCAATTATTAGGTAGAAAAAATAAATTAAATATTTATTCTCCTAAAGGATTAAAAAATATTATTTATGAAAATTTAAAATGGTCTAAATCAAAAATAACTTATCCTTTAAATTTTATAACATTAAAATCTAAAAAATTTAAAAAAATTTATAAAGATGAAAATGTTAATATATATATAATACCATTAAAACATAAAATATATACTAATGGATTTTTATTTAAAGAAAAAAAAAAATTAAAAAATTTAAATATAAAAAATGTAAAAAAAATAAAAGAAATTAAAATATCAGATTATTTAAAAATAAAAAAAGGAAAAGATTTTGTAAAAAAAAATGGAGAAAAAATTTCTAATAGTTATTTAACTATAAAAAAAAAAAATAAATTATTATCTTATGCATTTTGTTCTGATACTTCTTTTAAACCTAAAATTTGTAAATATTTAAAAAATGTTGATTTATTATATCATGAATCTACTTTTTTACATGAAAAAAAAAAATTAGCATATAATAGAGGTCATTCTACTTCTATACAAGCTGCTAAAATAGCTAAATTAGCTAATGTAAAAAAATTATTATTAGGACATTATTCATGTAGATTTCCTAATATAGGAAAATTTGAAAAAGAAGCAAAAAAAATATTTAATAATAGTGAAACATCTAAAATTTTAAAAATTTATTATATTTAATAAATAATATTATTTTTTAAATAATTTTTTAAAAAAAAAATTATATTTTTTATTAGCAAATAAAAATGATAAAACTTTTCTATTTAAATTAATTTTATTTTTTTTTAATAAAAATATAAATTTAGAATATGTCATACCATAATTTCTAACAAAAGCATTAATTCTTTGAATCCATAATTTTCTATAAAATCTTTTTTTATTTTTTCTTCCTATATATGAATTTTTCCATGATTTTTCAACTGAATTTTTTGCTATAGTATAACATTTTTTTTTTGAACCAAAAAACCCTTTAGCTAATTTTAAATATTTTTTTTTTCTTTTTTTGGAATTAATTATATTTCTTGATCTAGGCATTTACTAAATATTTAAATTTTTAATAATATTTTTATAATTTTTTTTTTTTAAATAAACAAATTTAGATAATCTTTTTTTTCTTTTATTTGATTTTTTAGTTAATATATGATTTTTAAAAGATTGTTTTCTTTTAATTTTTTTTTTATTTATTATTTTAAATCTTTTTTTAAAACTAGATTTATTTTTTTTTTTTTTTTTTTTTTTTTTTTTTTTTTTTTTTTTTTTTTTTTTTTTTTTTTTTTTTTTTTCATTATTTTTTATTTTAATTTTTTTTTTTAATGGTAACATTAACATAAACATTTTATTTTTCTCCATATAAGGATTTTTTTGAATAAATCCATATTTTTTTAATAAATTTGAAATTTTAATTAATATTTTAAATCCTTTATTTTTATAAATTATAGATCTTCCTTTAAAAAAAACATACAATTTAACTCTATATTTTTTTTTTAAAAAAAATTTTAATTTTTTTAATTTAAATTCAATATCATGTATATTAATATTTGGACTTAATCTTATTATTTTAATTTTATTTTTATTATTAAAATTTTTTTTATTTTTTTTTTTTAATTTATATATAAATTTATTAAAATTAATTATTTTAACAATTGATATATTATTATTATTATTTATTTCTATTAAATCTAAATCTTTATTTTTTTTTTTAATTTTTATTAATAATTCTTTTTTTTTATATATTTTATTTTTAAATATATTATTTCCTACTAATTTTACTAAATTAGATTTAATATTATTATTTATTTTATATTTTGATATAATTTTATCAAAATATTTTTTTTTTTTATTATTTATAATTTTTTTAAAATTTAAAAATTAAATTTAATTTTTTTTATTACATAATTAATAGCATTTTTAATATTTAAAATACCTAATTTACCTATTTTATATTCTCTAATAAAAACACTATTTATTTTTTCTTCATTATCTCCTATTATAAAAATAAAAGGTATATGTTTTTTTTCATATATTTTTATTTTTTTATTTAAATTATTTTTATTTTTATCTATTATAATTCTTATTTTTTTTTTTTTTAATTTTTTAAATATTTTCATTGAAAATTTAATATTATTTTTATTTATTGGAATAATAATTAATTGTATTTTTAATAACCATATTGGTAAATTACCTTTATAATGTTCTATTAAAATACCTATAAATCTTTCTATTGATCCTAAAAAAGCTCTATGTATAATTATAGGATATTTAAATTTATTATTTTTATCAATATATTTTAAATTTAATTTAATTGATGTATTATAATCAATTTGAATAGTACTTAATTGCCATTTTCTATTTAATGAATCTTTAATTAAAAAATCTATTTTAGGACCATAAAAAGCAGCTTCATTATATTTAATATATGTTTTATATTTATGTTTTATTTTTTTTTTTATATTTAAAATAATTTTTTCTGATTTTTTCCATAATTTATTATTTCCTATATATTTTTTATTATTTTTATTTTTTAATGAAAATCTTATATAAAATTTTTTAAAATTAAATTTTTTATATATATATATTATATTATTTATAATATTATAAATTTCTTTATATATATTTTCTTTAAAACAAAATATATGACCATCATCTTGTGTAAAACTTTTAGTTCTAAATAATCCATTTAATTCTCCATTTTTTTCATTTCTATAAACAGTACCAAATTCAAAATATCTAATAGGTAAAATTTTATATGATACATTTTTTATATTTTTATATATTTCACAATGACTAGGACAATTCATAGGTTTTATAAAATATTTATTATTTAATAAACTAAAAATATTTTTTTTATATTTATCTAAATGACCTGATTTTTTATATAATATTTTTTTTACTATATGAGGAGTTAAAACTTCAAGATATTTATTTTTTAAATTTATTTTTCTAATAAAATTTATAATTTTATTATAAATAAAAATACCATCTGGTAACCATAATGGTAATCCTTTACCAATTTTATTAGAAAAAAAAAACATATTTAATTTATTACCTATTATTTTATGATTAAATTTTTTTTTATTATTATATTTATTCATTTAATTTAATTAAAAAATTTAAATAATAATTGTTTTTTTTTATTATTATTAATATATTTTTTATTTAAAATTAATATATTATTTATAGTACAAATTATTTCTTTATTATTATTTAATAATAAATAAATATTTTTTTTTTCAAATAAAAATTTTTTTTTATTTATTAATTTAATAATAAAAATTTTTTTTTTATTTACAATTATATAATCTTTAAATTCTAAATTTTTAATATATAATGGAAATTTAATTTTATTTAAATTTATATATATATATTTTTTTTTAAAAATTTTAATTTTTTTTTTAATTTTAAATTTAATTTTAATATTATTATTTATAATATATATTTTTTTAATATTATTTATAATAATTTTTTTTTTAATTAATTTAGTTAATAATATTTTATTTTTTTTTTTATAAATTACATATTTATTATTACTTGATAATAAAATTTTACCTGATTTTAAAAAAGGTAATTTTTTAAATATTTTAAAATTATTAAATTTATATTTATTAAAAATTTTATATAATATATAATAATAATATTTAATTTTTATTATTTTATTTATATTTATTTCATATATATATTTATTTTTATTAATAAAATATTTTTTTTTATATTTATTTATATTGTTTTTTATAAATTTATATTCTATATTTAAATTATTTATAGTATTATAAATATTATTTTTAACATTTAAAATATTTTTATATATAATAGGTAATATTAAATTTCTTATTTTATTTCTAAAATAAATATTATTATTATTACTAATATCATCTATCCATTTAATTTTTTTTTTTAAAGCATAATTAATAATTTTTTTTTTTTCAAAATAAATTAAAGGTCTTAATATTTTATTTTTATTTATATAATTAATTCCTTTTAATCCATATATACCAGTTTTTCTAAATAAATTAATAAAAAATGTTTCAATATTATCATCTAAATTATGTCCTAATATTAAATAATCATAATTATATTTTTTTTTTATTTTAAAAAAAAATTTATATCTTAATATTCTAGCAGCCATTTGAATAGAAATTTTTTTTTTTTTTGAATAATTAAAAGTTTTAAATTTTTTATAAAAAAAAAATATTTTTTTTTTTTTACAAATATTTTTTACAAATAAACTACTTTTATTTATTTTATTTAAACTAAAATTACAATTTATTACTCCTATTTTTTTTTTATTACAAATTTTTAATATTATATTTAATAAAACCATACTATCAACCCCTCCACTTATACATAACAAAACTTTTTTATTATATATATTTTTTTTTTTAAATATTTTTTTTATTTTTTTTAACATTTTTATTAAAAAATATAATTTTTTTTTTTAAAAAATTTAATTATATAATTAGCTAAATTTTCAAAATTAGTAACATTTGTATTTAAAATATATTTAGATTTCATATATATATTATATCTTTTATTAAGATGATTTTTAATAAATAAAAATAATTTTTTTTTATTTAAATTTTTTATTATAGGTCTATTATTTTTATTATTTAATAATCTTTTAAATAAAATTTTTTTATTAGTTTTTAAATATATAGTATTAGCAAATTTATTCATTAAATACATATTATTTAAAAAACAGGGTGTACCACCACCAACTGATAAAATATAAGAATTAAAAATATTATTTTTTAAAAAAAAAATTAAAATTTTATTTTCTATTATTCTAAAATATTTTTTACCAAAAAAAAAATAAATATCATTTATATTTAATTTATAAAAATTAGATATTAATATATCTAAATCATAAAATTTATATTTAATATTTTTAGATAATATTTTACCTATAGTAGTTTTACCACTACCCATATAACCTATTAAAATAATTTTCACAAATAAAAAATAATAATTATAATTAATAATATATATAATATATATTATATATTAATTATTAATATTATATTTAAATAAATTAATTTATATTTTTTTTTTTTTTTTAAAAAATGACTTGGTAGCTCAGCTGGTAGAGCATTACACTTTTAATGTAAGGGTCCTGGGTTCGAATCCCAGCCAGGTCATAAAAAAAATAAATAAATATTAATTTAATGAATATAAAAAAAATTAAAATTATATTTTTAAGTAATGGTTTATTTGGTTTACCTACTTTTAAAGAATTAATTAAAAAAAAATTAAATATAATTTATACAATAACATCTAAAAAAAATAAAATAAATAAAAAAAAAAATTTTATAAAATATTTATCTAAAAAAAAAAAAATAAAATTAATATATAGTGAATATATAAATAAAAAAAAAAATATATTAAAAATTAAAAAATCAAAACCTGATTTATTAATAATAATATCATTTAAAATATTAAAAAAAAAAATTTGGAATATACCTAAAATAGGTAGTATTAATATACATCCATCTTTATTACCTCAATATAAAGGATCTAATCCTATTAATTGGGTTATAATAAATGGAGAAAAAAATACAGGATTAACTAGTTTTTTTATTAATGAAAAAATAGATGAAGGTAAAATAATTTTACAAAAAAAAATAAAAATAAAAAAAAATATTAATTATGATAAATTATATAATTTATTATCAATAAAATCAAAAAATTTTGTTATTAAAACTATAAAAAATATTATTAATAATAAAAAATTTACTAAAGTTAAAATAAATAAAAAAAAAATAATATTAGCTCCTAAAATTAATAATTTTTTTACAAAAATTTTTTTTTTTATAGATATAAAAAAGATTTATAATAAAATTAAAGGTTTATCAAAAAAAAAATCAGCTTGGTGTTTTTTAAATACTAAAAATAATTTATTTATAATAAATATATATAAAATTAAAATTATAATAAAAAAACATAATTTTTATTTTGGTCAATCTTTTTTTTTTAAAAAAAAAATATATATATCTGCTAAAAATGGTTTTATAATTTTATTAAAATGTAAATTAGAAAATAAAAAAGAAATTAAAAATATTAATATTTATAATGGATTAATAAATTATAAAAATATTTATTTTTTTTAAATTTAATATTAATTAATATAAAAATTTAATCTAATATAATAGACTCGTAAGGATTTGAACCTTAACTATCAGAACCAAAATCTGATGTGCTACCATTACACAACGAGTCTTTAAATATATTAATTTTAATATTATAATATAATATTATATATATATTATATAAATTTATTAAAAAATAAATATATAAAAAAAAATGATAAAAATAAGATTACAAAGAAAAGGTAAAAAACATTATGCTATATATTCTATAGTAGTAGCTAATAATAAATCACCTAGAAATGGTAAAATAATTAAAAAATTAGGTTATTATAATCCTCATAATAAAAAATTATATATTAATAAAAAAGAAACTTTAAAATGGATTAAAAATGGTGCTAAAATAACAAATACTGTTAAATATATAATTAAAAAAAAATTAAATAAAAACTTTAGCTAATAAAAAATTTTTTTTTATAAATTTTTTTCTAGGATTAACTTTTTCTCCCATTAAAACATTAAAAATATTATTACTTTTTTTAATATCTTTTATAAAAATTTTTTTTAAAAATCTTTTTTTAGGATTCATTGTAGTATCCCATAATTGATCTGAATTCATTTCACCTAAACCTTTATATCTTTGTATATATATATTTTTATATTTTTTAATATAAATATTTTTTTTTAAATCATCCCAAATATATTTTTTTTTATTTTTATATTTTATTAAATATAAAGGAGGTTTAGCAATATAAATATATCCTTTTTTTATTAAAATTTTCATATATTTAAATAAAAAAGTTAATATTAAAGTAGATATATGTTTACCATCAACATCAGCATCTGTCATTATTATAATTTTTTTATATTTTAATTTATTAATATTTAAATTTATTTTTTTATTTTTTTTTTCTAAAAAAACTCCTAAAGCTAAAAATATATTTTTAATTTCATTATTTTCTAATACTTTATTATATGTAGTTTTTTCTACATTTAATATTTTACCTTTTAAAGGTAATATAGCTTGATATTTTCTATCACGTCCTTGTTTAGCTGTTCCACCTGCTGAATCTCCTTCTACTAAAAATATTTCACATTTATTAGGATTATTATATGTACAATCAGATAATTTACCTGGAATACCTGTAATATTTTTATAAAAATTTATATTTTTTTTATTAATTAATTCTCTAGCTTTTTTTGCTGCTTTTCTAGATTTAAAAGATATTATAATTTTATTAATTAATTTTTTACATTTATTAGGATTTTCTTCTAAAAAAATATTAAAATAATTATATATTATATTTTCTATTAATCCTATCATTTTTTTATTTACTAAACTATTTTTTGTTTGTCCTTCAAATTGAGGATTTGTCATTTTAATAGAAATTATACTAATAATACCTTCTCTAATATCTTTACCATTTATATTTAAATTATTTTTTTTGTTATAAATTTTAATAAACTTTTTAAAAGATTTAGTTAAACCTCTTTTAAAACCTGTTATATGAGTCCCACCATTAATAGTTTTAATATTATTAACATAAGATAAAATATTTTCTTTAAAATTATTTTTATATCTTATTATTATTTCTATATTAATTTTTTTTTTTTTTTTTTTAATAAAAATATCTTTTTTAAGAACAGATTTATTTTTTTTTTTATCTATATATTTTATAAAATCTTTTAATCCTTTTTTAGAATAAAAATGTTTTTTTTTATTATTTCTTTTATCAAAAATAAATAAATTTAATTTTTTATTTAAAAAAGATAATTCTTTTAAATAATTATATATATAATTATAATTATATTTTTTATATTTAAATATTTTATCATCTATTTCATATTTTATTTTAGTACCATTTTTATTTGTTTTTTTTATTTTTTTAACATTATGTAAAGGTATTCCTCTTTTATATTTTTGTTTATATATATATCCTTGTTTATAAACAAAAACTGTTAATTTTTTAGATAAAGCATTAACACATGCTAAACCAACACCATGTAATCCACTTGAATATTTATAAGATGATTTATCAAATTTACTACCAGCACCTACTTTAGTCATAACTATTTCTAATGCTGATTTATTTTTATTTTTATATATATCTATAGGAATACCTCTACCATCATCTTTAACTGTAACAGATTTATTATTATTAATTATAACATATATATTTTTACAATATCCTTCTAAAAATTCATCTAATGAATTATGTATTAATTCAAATAATATATGATGTAATCCTTTAATATCAACATCTCCAATATACATTGAAGGTCTTTTTCTTATATGATCAATATTATTTAAATATTGAATATTTTTTGCTGTATAATTTTCTTTCATAAAAAAAATATATTATAAAAAAAATTAATTTTTATATAATTAAATTTTTTTTAAAAAATAAATAATATTATATTATTTATTAAATTATAAAAATTAATAAAATGGCTGGTAATACTTTTGGTAAAATATTTAAATTAACTACTTTTGGAGAAAGTCATGGTATAGCTATAGGAGGTATTATAGATGGTTGTCCTTCTGGTATAAAAATTAATATAAAAAAAATAAATTATGATTTAAATAGAAGAAAAACTGGACAATCTAAAATAGTTACTCCAAGAAAAGAAGAAGATAAAATAATTTTTTTATCAGGATTATTTAATAATATTACTACAGGTACACCTATTGGTTTCATTTTATATAATAAAGATATAAAATCAAAAGATTATAATAATATAAAAAATTTTTATAGACCATCTCATGCTGATTTTACATATTATAAAAAATATAAAATTAGAGATTATAGAGGTGGTGGTAGATCTTCAGCTAGAGAAACAGTTTGTAGAGTAATAGCTGGTAGTATAGCAAAACAAATAATAAATAAAATTAAAATATTTGCTTATGTTTCAGCTGTTGGTAATATTAAAATAAATAAAAATTATAATGAAATAAATATTAATAATATAGAAAAAAATATTATAAGATGTCCAGATGAATCAAAAGCAAAAAAAATGATAAAATTAATAGAAAAAATTAAAGATGAAGGTGATACTATAGGAGGTATAATTACTTGTGTAATTAAAAATGTTCCTATTGGATTAGGTGAACCAGTTTTTGATAAATTAAATTCTGAAATAGGTAAAGCTATGTTAACTATAAATGCTGTAAAAGGATTTGAATATGGAAGTGGATTTAAAGGAATTAAAATGAAAGGATCAAAACATAATGATGAATTTAGTAAAAATAATAAAACAAAAACAAATTATTCAGGAGGTATACAAGGTGGTATATCAAATGGTATGGATATATATTTTAATGTAGCTTTTAAACCTGTATCAACTATTAAAAAAAAACAATATAGTATTGATAAATATAATAATAAAGTTAATTTTAAAATAAAAGGTAGACATGATCCATGCGTTTTACCTAGAGCTGTTCCTATAGTTGAATCAATGGCTGCATTAGTTATATTAGATTATTATTTATTAAATAAATTATATAAATAAAAAAAAAAAAATTAATAAAAAAATTGAAAATTTTAATTTCTATTATTGGGCCTACTTGTATAGGTAAAACTAAATTATCTATATATTTATCTAAAAAATTAAAAACTGAAATAATATCTTGTGATTCTAGACAATTTTATAAAGAATTAAATATAGGTACATCTAAACCTTCAAAAAAATATTTAAAAAAAATTAAACATCATTTAATTAATAATTTAAATATATATAATAATTATAATATTTTTTTATTTAAAAAAGATGTAAATAATATTTTAATTAAATTATTTAAAAAATATAATATTGTTATAATGGTTGGTGGTTCTTTTTTATATGAAAAAATAATTATTGAAGGAATTAATAAATTACCTAATTTAAAAAAAAAAAAATTAAATATAATAAGAAAAAAATTATATTTAAAAAATATAAATTATTTATTAAAAAAATTAAAAAAAAAAGATTTTTTTTATTTTAAAAAATTAAAAAATAAAAAAGATAAAAAAAAAATTATTAGAGCATTAGAAATAATTTATATAACTAAAAAAAAAATATCTTATTTTTTTAAAAAAAAAAAAATTAAAAGTCCTTTTAATAAATATATAAGAATAGGATTAAATATAAATAGAAAAAAAATTTATAAAAAAATAAATAAAAATGTTGATTTAATGATTAAAAAAGGTTTATTAAATGAAGCTAAAAAATTATATATATATAAAAATAAAAATTTTAATGCTTTAAATACAATAGGTTATAAAGAATTTTTTGATTTTTTTTTAAAAAAAAAAAAAATTATAAAGATTGTATAGAAATAATTAAAAAAAATACAAGAAATTATGCTAAAAAACAAATAATTTGGTTAAAAAAAATAAAAAATATAAAAATTTTTAATCCTAAAAAAAAAAAAAAAATATTAAGTTATATAATGAATAAATTAAAATATTATAATATTTTTTTTAAAAAAATATAATTATATTATATAATAATTTTATTTTTAATAAGATTTTCCAAAAACAACTTTTGTATTAGTTTTTTTACCAGTATATATACATTTACCATTTTTTTTTTTATTTATTATACATCTTATAGTAGCTTTAGTTTCATTTTTAATTTTTAATTCTGTACTTTTTTTATTATCCCAATAAGATAATATAAAACCACCATTATTAATTATTTTTTTTTTAAATATTTTATAATCATTAATAATAAATGTATTTTTAATCATTTTTTTTTTAGCTTTTTTATAAATATTTTTTTGTATTTTATTAAGTATATTAATAATTTTAATATTTATTTTATTATTTAATTTTAAAATATATTTTTTATCTTTATCTCTTCTATAAATTTCTATAAAATTATTTTTTATTTCTTTTTTACCTATTACTATTCTAATAGGTATTCCCATTTTTTCATATTTAAAATATTTATTTCCTGGAGTTATATTTAAATTATTATCATATTTAATTTTTATTTTATTTTTTTTTAATTTTTTTTTTAATTTTTTTACAATTTTATTAATTTTTTTTATATATTTATAATAATATTTTTTTTTAATTATAGGAATAATAATAATATGAATAGGTGATATTTTAGGAGGTATTATTAAACCTTTATTATCAGAATGTATCATTATCATAGCACCAATTAATCTAGTTGATATACCCCATGATGTATTCCATACATATTCTTTTTTATTTTCTTTATTTGTATACATTACTTTAAAAGCTTTAGAAAAATTTTTAGCTAAAAAATGTATTGTAGCTAATTGAATACATTTACCATTATTAGTTAAAGTTTCAAATGAATATGTAAATTTAGCTCCTGAAAATTTTTCAGTATTAGTTTTTTTACCATAAATAAATGGAATAGATAATTTTTTTTTAATTAAATTTATATAAATTTTTTTTATTTTTTTTATTTCATTTATAGCTTCTTTTTTATTTTTATGAGCTGTATGTCCTTCTTGCCAAAGAAATTCAGAATTTCTTAAAAACATTTTATTTTTCATTTCTAATCTTACTACATTAACCCATTGATTAATTAATAAAGGTAAATCTTTATATGATTGTATCCATTCTTTACATGTATCCCAAATAATAACTTCAGAAGTAGGTCTAATAATTAATTCTTCATTTAATTTTGATTTTTGATCTATTACTAATTTTTTTTTTTTAATTAAAAATCTAGTATGAGTAACTATAGCACATTCTTTATAAAAATTTTTAATATTATTATATTCAATATTAAATAAAGATTTAGGAATTAATAATGGAAAATAATAATTTTTATGTTTAGTTTTTATTAACATTTTATTTAATATATATTTAATATTTTCCCATATTTTCAATCCATAAGGTCTAAAAATAAAAAATCCTTTTATTTTAGAATAAAAAGCTATTTTAGTTTTAATAATTAAATTTTTATATTTTTTATTATTCATTTTTAAAAATTAAAAAATTTTATTTATTAATATATAAATTATATTATTAATAAATATGAAAAATATTATTAATAAAATAAAAAAAAATATATTAATTTTTAATTCATTAAATAATAAAAAAGAAAAATTTATTCCTATAATAAAAAATAATATTGGTATGTATGTATGTGGTCCAACAATGTATAATAATATACATTTAGGTAATTGCAGAACATTAATATTTTTTGATTTATTATATAGATATTTTAAACATTTAAAATTTAAAATTAAATATATTAGAAATATTACTGATATTGATCATTTAGAATTAAATAAAAATAATTTTACAATTTCAATAGAAATTATACAAAAAAAATTAATAAACTTTTATTTTACATTAAAAAAATTAAATTTATTATTTCCTAATATAGAACCAAGATCAACTTGTCATATAATAGAACAAATAGAAAATATAAAAAAAATTATTAAAAGTAATTTATGTTATATAAAAAATGGATCTATTTATTTAAATATTAAAAAATATAATAAAAAATTTGGTAATTATGGTAATATATTAAATAATATAAAATTAAATAATGAAATTATAATAAATAATAAATTTAAAAATGAAAAAAAAAATTTTTATGATTTTGCTATTTGGATAAATAGAAATATAAAATATACAATTAAATGGAAATCACCTTGGGGATTAGGAGTACCTGGTTGGCATATAGGATGTTCTACAATAAGTAATAAATATTTGGGTAGTTATTTTGATATACATGGTGGTGGAATAGATCTTAAATTTCCTCATCATGAATGTGAAATTTCACAATGTAATATTATTAATAATAATAAAAATAATTTAGCTAAATATTGGATACATACAAATATGTTAACTATAAATAATAAAAAAATGAGTAAATCGTTAAATAATTATATTAATCCTTATGATTTAATAAAAGGTAAATTAAAAATAACTAATTATAAAAAAATTAATCCTATGATTATTAGATTATATATATTACAAACTCATTATAGAAATAATATTAATTTTTGTTATAATTCAATAATAGATACAAAAAAAAAATATAAAAAATTATTTAATATTTTTTATATAATAAAAAAAATTAAAGTTAAAAAAAAAACTTCTTATTATATAAATATAAAAAATATATATTTAAATTGTTATAATTCTATTAATAATGATTTTAATATTCCTTTATTAATATATAATATATTTAAAATTAAAAATATATTAATAAAATGTTTAAATAATGAATTACAAATAACATTAAATGATTTATTAAAATTAAAAAATTTAATTAAAATATTTATAATTAATATATTAGGTTTAAAAAAAAAAAAAAAAAAAATAAAAAATAATATAATAAAAAAAATATTAAAAATTAGAAATGAAATGAGAAAAAATAAAATGTATTATTATTCTGATAAATTAAGAAAAATTTTTAAAAAATATTTTAATATTAATGATATTAAAATAAAATAAATTTTTATTTTTTAAATATTATATTTAATCCATCTCTAATAGGAATAATAATATTTTCTATATTTTTATATTTTTTAATTTTTTCATTATAAATATAAATTTTTTTAGTTAAGAAATCTAATTTTTTATTTATTATTTTACCTTTCCATAATATATTATCTGTTATAATAATACCATTTTTATTTAATTTATTTATTACTAAATCAAAATATTTACAATAATTAATTTTATCTGCATCTATAAAAATTAAATCAAAATAAATTTTTAATTTAGGTATTATATTTAAAGCATTACCATGTATAACTTTAATTTTTTTATAGTATTTAGTTTTTTTAAAATATTTTTTAGCATAATATATATATTTTTTATTTTTTTCTATTGTTATTAATATACCTTTTTTTTTTAATCCTTCAGATAAACATAAAGTAGAATATCCTAAAAATGTACCAATTTCTAAAATATTTTTTGGTTTTTTAATTTTTGATATTATACTTAAAAATCTACCTTGTAAATTATTTGAAATTTTGTTTTTATTATTATATATTTTTAATAATTTATTTTTTTTTATTTTTTTTAAATATTTAGGTTCATATTTTTTTATTAATTTTTTAATATATTTATAAATTTTATTATTAATAATCATTAATTTTATTTAATATTATATTAATAATATATTTTTTTTATAAAAAAATATTAATTTTTACAAAAAAAAATGATTAAAAAAAAAATTATATCTATTTTAAAAAAAATATATGATCCTGAAATAAATATAAATATATATGATTTAGGATTGATTTATAAAATAAATATAAAAAAAAAAAAAATATTTATATTAATGACATTTACTAGTCCTAATTGTCCATTATCTAATAATATAATAAATAAAATTAAAAATAAAATTAAAAAAAAAATAAAAAATATTGATAATATATATATAAAAATAACATTTAATCCTTTATGGAATAAAAATATGATGAATAATAAAGCTAAATTAGAATTAGGTTTATATTAAAAATATTATATATTATATTTATTAATATTAATAATAAATATATTATATATTTTATGTATTTAATAGGTAAAATTAAAAAAATTTTTAAAACACAAAATTTTAAAAATGATTTTAAAAAAAAAAGTGTAATATTAATTACAGATGAACAATATCCTCAAAATATTGTAATAGATTTTGTACAAAATAAAATTGATTTATTAAATTTTATAAATAAAAATGATAAAGTTAAAATATTTATAAATATAAGAGGTAGAGAATGGATAAATAATGAAGGTATTACAAAATATTTTAATACTATACAAGGATGGAAAATAGAAAAAATAAAAAATGAAAATTTATTTGAAATAGATAATAATTATATTAAAGATAATAAATTTAATGAAGATGAAGATGAAGATGAAGATGAAGATGATAAAAAAAAAAAAAAAAAAAAAAAAAAAAAAAAAAAAAAATTTGATGATAATATAAAAGAAAATTTTAATGAAGATGATTTACCATTTTAAATTATTATATTTATTAATTTAAATTTTAAAATAAAAATGAAAAAAAAAATAAAAAATATTGGAATAATAACATCTGGTGGTGATTCTCCTGGTATGAATACAGTTATTAAAACTATAGTTAATTATTCTAAAAATTTTAATATTAATTGTTATGGTATTAAATATGGATACAATGGATTAATTAATAATGATATAAAAAAAATATCAAATAAAAAAGTTAATAATATAATAGGTATAGGAGGAACTATTTTAGGAGCTGGAAGATCAATAAAATTTAAAACTAAAAATGGAAGAAAAAAAGCATATAAAAATATAATAAGAAATAATTTAGATGCTTTAATAATTATAGGTGGTGATGGTTCATTAAAAGGAGCATTTATTTTTAATAAAGAATATAATATACCTATTATATGTATACCAGGTACTATAGATAATGATGTATATGGTACTGATTTAACTATAGGATATGATACTTCTTTAAATACTATAATAAAAATAGTAGAAAAAATAAAAAATACAGTTGATTCAAATAATAATAAAATTTTTATTATTGAAGTAATGGGTAAAGGAACTGAATTTTTAGCTTTAAATAGTGGTATTTCTATAAATGCATTAAATATAATAATTCCAAAAAATAATAAATATAATTTTAAAAATATTTATGATAATTTAAAAAAATGGAATAAAAATATAAATAATAATATTATTATAGTTGCAGAAAATAGTAAAATTGGTAAATCAGCTAAAAAAACTTATAGATTTATTAAAAATAATTTTAATAAATTTGAAATTAGATATTTAATATTAGGTCATATACAAAGAGGTGGTTCACCTACTTATTTAGATAGAATTTTAGCAATAAAATTAAGTATTGAAACTATAAATAATTTAATACATTATAAATTTAATTTCTTAATAGGAATTAAAAATAATAATATTATATATATACCTTTTAAAAAATTTGAAAAAAAAAAAAATAATAAATGTGATAAAAATATAAATTATTTATATAATAAATTATATTTATTTAATAATAAAAAAGATAAAAATATATAATATAAATTTTTTATTTTACTTATTTTATATTTTTAATAAATAAATACTAATATTATTACTAATACTAAAATAATATATAATATCTATCCTAAATAAGATTTTAATATTTTACTTTTTTTAGATTTTCTTAGTTTTTTAAAAGCACTTATTTGTATTTGTCTAACTCTTTCTCTTGTTAATCCAAATAATCTAGCAATTTCTTCAAAAGTCATAGGATCATTATCAAATAAACCACAACAATAAATTATAACTTTTTCTTCTCTTTTAGATAAAATTTTTAAGCATCTTTTAATATCTTTTTTTAAAGATTCTTTATTTAATTTACTATCTGGTTTAGGTGAATCTTTAAAACTAATTATATCATATAAATTAATTCCTTCACCTTCTATTAAAGGAGCATCTAAAGATATATGTTTATTTGAATATTTTAAAACATCTTCAACTTCTTTTTCATTAACTGATAATTGTTTAGATATTTCTTTAATAGTAGGATTTCTATGTAATTTTTGTTCTAAAAATGAAAATACTTTATTAATTTTATTTAAAAAAGCTATTTTATTAGTAGGTGATCTAACACATCTTGAACAATCAGCTATTGCTTGTAAAATACATTGTCTAATCCACCATACAGCATAAGATATAAATTTAAAACCTCTAGTTTCATCAAATCTTAATGCTGCTTTAATTAAACCTAAATTACCTTCATTAATTAAATCAGATAAACTTAATCCTTGATTTTGATATTGTTTAGCTACAGAAACAACAAATCTTAAATTAGATTTTACTAATTTATCTAAAGATTTTTTTTTTTCAATTTTTTGTTTTTTAGTAGCATTTTTTTTTAATCCTTTTTTTATTTTTATAGCTAATTCTATTTCTTCTTTATAATTTAATAAAGGTATTTTACTAATTTCATTTAAATATTTATTTAAAGATTCAGATTCTTCTTTATTAGTTAATGTTTTATTAATTTTTAATTTATTCATATTTTTTTATTTTTATTAAATAATATTTTTCTTGATAATTTAATTTTACCATTTTTATCTTTACCTAAATATTTTACTTTTATAATATCTCCTATTTTAAATATTTCTTCTATTTTTTTAAATTTTTTAAAAGAAATTTCTGATATATGTAATAATGCTTCTACTCCTTTTGATAATTCCACAAAAGCTCCAAAATATTTTATACTTTTAACTTTAGCTTTATATATATTACCTTTTTTAGGTATAAAAATAATATTTTCTATTTTATTTATAGCTTTATTAATTTGAATTTTATTTTTACCAAATATTTCTATAATACCTAAATTTTTTTTTTCATTAATAATAATATTAGTTTCAGTTTTAGATTGTATATTTTGTATATTTTTACCACCACTACCTATAATAATACCTATAAATTTTTTAGGTATTTTAATTAATGAAAATTTAGGAGCTGTTGATTTAATATTTTTTCTAGGATTAGATAAAATATTATTCATTTTTTTTAAAATTAAAAAAATACATTTTTTAGATTTTTTCAAAATTTTTTTTAAAATTTTAATATTTAATATATTTATATTTTTTACATCCATTTGACATGATGTAATACCATTTATTGTTCTAGTAATTTTAAAATCCATTTCTCCATAATGATCTTCTTCTCCTAAAATATCATATAAAATTTTTATTTTATTTTTATATTTTAATAATCCCATTGATATTCCTGCTACTGTATTTTTAATTTTAATACCAGCATCCATTAAAGCTAAAGAAGCTGCACAAACTGTAGCCATTGAAGAAGATCCATTAGATTCTAATATATCAGATACTATTCTAATAGTATATGGATTATTTTTAGGTATCATATTTTTTAATGCTTTTTTTGCTAAATTACCATGTCCTATTTCTCTTCTAGATATACCAATTATTTTTTTTACTTCTCCTGTTGAAAAAGGAGGAAAATTATAATGTAAATAAAATTTTTCATTATCTTCTATTACTACATTATCTATTTTATTAACATCTAAAGAAGTACCTAATGTAACAGTAGTTAAAGCTTGAGTTTCTCCTCTAGTAAATAATGCTGAACCATGTACTCCAGGTAAATAATCTACCATTCCCCATATTTTTCTTATTTCATTATATTTTCTACCATCTAATCTAATTTTTTTTTTAAATATTAAATTTAATATTATTTTTTTTTTATAATGATTTAAATATTCTTTAATTAATTGTTTATTTTTTTTAATTTTTTTTTTAGAAAAATATTTTTTTATACTATATAATAATTTTTTATATTTTTCATTTCTTTTTTTTTTTATTTTATTTTTTATATAAATTTTATTTATTTTTTTATAAAAAATTTTTTTTATTTTTTTTTTTAATTTAATATTTTTTTTAATTTTTATTTTAAATTTATTTATTTTTTTTATTTTTTTAACTTTTTTTAAAAATAATAATTGAGAATTAATTTGTTTAATTATTTCTTTATGAGAAATATTAATAATTTTTAAAAATTCATTATTATTAATTTCTTTCATTTCTCCATCAATCATAATAATAGAATTTAATGAACCACCTATTATTAAATTAATATCAGATTTATTTATATCATTTATATTTGGATTTATTATTATTTCATTATTAATTCTAGCTATTCTAATTTGAGAAACTGGACCATAAAAAGGAATACCAGATATTAATAAAGCTGATGATGAAGCTAATCCAACTAATCCGTCTGGTAATACTGTAGAATCATAAGATAATAAAGAAATCATAATTTGAATTTCTTTAGTTAAATTTTTAGGTAAAAAAGGTCTTATTAATCTATCTACTATTCTCATAGTTAATATCTCTTGTTCTGATGGTTTACCTTCTCTTTTTATAAATCCTCCAGGTATTTTACCCCCAGCAAAATATTTTTCTCTATAATCTATAGTTAATGGAATAAAATTTAAATTATCTTTTATTTCATTACCTAATACAACTGTACATAATAATAATGTATTACCCATTCTTAATATTATTGATCCATCTGATTGATTAGCAATTTGTCCTGTTTCTATAATAATATTTCTATTTTTAGATAAAATTATTTTTTTTTTTATTAATTTATACATTTTTTTAAAACAAATAATATATTTTTATTTTTTTATTTTATTTTTTATTTTAAAATAAAGATTAATATATTTTTTTTTTATATATTTTAATATTTTTTTTCTTTTATGAACTTTTTTAATTAAAGATCTTTCTGTTTTATAATCTTTATTATTTTTTTTTAAATGTTTACTTAAATTATAAATTTTATTTGTTAATATAATTATTTGATTAATATAATAATAATTTTTTTTATTTTTATTTTTTATTAATTTCATTATTTTTTTTTTTTTTTATAAATTTTAATCCTAAATTAAATAATCTTTTTTTTTTTATATAAGATGGTGAACTTAACATTATATCTTTATTATAATTATTTTTTGGAAATGGAATAATATCTTTTATATCTTTTTTATTTAAAATTAATAATATTAATCTATCTATTCCAATACCTATTCCACCATGTGGTGGTGTACCATATTTTAAAGCTTTTAAAAAAAAACCAAATTTATTATTTATACTTTTTTTTTTCATTTTTAATAATAAAAATATTTTTTTTTGTAAATTACTATTATTAATTCTAATAGATCCACTACCTATTTCTATACCATTTATTATTAAATCATAAGAATTAGATAAACTTTTATATGTTAATTTATTATTTATTAATTTAGGTTCTGTAAATGGATGATGAAAAGATTCATATTTTTTTTTTTTTTTATTATATTTAAATAAAGGATTATTTATTATCCATATAGGAATAAAAATATTTTTTCTATATTTAGAATATAATAAAAAATTATTAATTATATTATTAATTTTTTTTTTTATTTTATTTTCTTTTTTTTTATTTATTATTAATATTAATAAATCATATTTTGAAAAAAATTTTTTTTTTTTTAAAATATAAAATTTTTTTTTATTTATAATATTATATTTTAAATTATTTTTATATTTATAAAAAAATAATTTATTATTTTTTTTATTTATTTTTTTAAAAATTAAATTTTTTATTTTTTTTTTTTTATTATTTAATATATTTAAATAATTAGGTATAATAAAACTAATAATATTAAATTTTAAATATTTTTTATTTATATAATACTTTTTAATTTTAAAATTATATATTTTATTTCTTAAATCAGGTTTATCAGTTTTATATTTTTTTATAGATTTATAATATATAATTTTTTTAAAATTTATTATTTTTTGATTATTAAATTTTTTAAATATATATTTTATAAATTTTTCTATTAATAATAAAATATCTTTTTTTTTTATTAAAGACATTTCAATATCTAATTGAGTAAATTCAGATTGTCTATCATTTCTTAAATCTTCATCTCTAAAACATTTTACTATTTGAAAATATTTATCAATATTTCCTATCATAAATAATTGTTTAAATATTTGAGGTGATTGAGGTAAAGAATAAAATAATTTTTTATATTTTCTAGAAGGAATTATAAAATCTCTAGCTCCTTCAGGAGTACTCTTAACTAAAAAAGGAGTTTCTAATTCAATAAATTTTTTTTTTATAAAATAATTTCTAATTTTATTAATTATTTTAAATCTATTTAATAAATTATTTTTTATAACATTTCTTCTAATATCTAGATATCTATATTTAAATCTTATATTTTTATTAATTTTAGGATTATCTTCTATATTAAATGGTAAAATATTTGATTTGTTTAAAATAAAAATTTTTTTTACATTAATTTCAATTTCACCTGTTTTAATAAAATTATTTTTTTTTTTTCTTTTTATTACTTTACCTTTTATTCTTATTAAATATTCATTACTAATTTTTTTTATAATTTTTTTATCTTTAATAAATAATTGAGTAATACCATAAAAATCTCTAATATCTATAAAATAAATTTTTTTCATTTTTCTTATTTTATGTACCCATCCAGATAATATTACTTTTTTATTAATATCTTTTTTATTTAATTCTCCACAATTGTGAGTTCTATATATATACATTAATTTTTTTTTATTATTTTATTAGAATAAACAAAATTTTTTATTATATTATTTTAATATTAAATAATGGTGAACGTAGCTCAAAAGGTTAGAGCATCAGATTGTGGTTCTGAAGGTTGCTGGTTCAATTCCAGTCGTTCACCTTTATAATTATTTATTATTAATAATAATTTAATAAATAATTAAATATAAAAAATTAAAATTATGTTAAATAAAAAATATATTGAAATAATAAAAGAAAAAATAATAACTTATTATTATAAATTTGATGACATAATTAATAAATTATTTACAAATTTAAATAATATTTATTATAAATTCAAAAAAAATATTAAAGAATTTACTTTAAATTATATTAATAATAATTTATTAATGGAAGATAAATGTTATAATGAAGATAAAAAATTAATATATAATGAAAGTGAATATGATAATGAAAATAAATATTTAATAGAAAATGAATATTATAATGAAAATAAAGAATTAATAGAAGGTGAATATGATAATGTAAATAAAGAATTAGTAGAAGAAAAAATAGATAACGAAAATAAAGAATCAGTAGAAGAAAAAATAGATAACGAAAATAAAGAATCAGTAGAAGAAAAAATAGATAATGAAAATAAAGAATCAGTAGAAGAAAAAATAGATGATGAAAATAAAGAATCAGTAGAAGAAAAAATAGATGATGAAAATAAAGAATCAGTAGAAGAAAAAATAGATAACGAAAATAAAGAATTAGTAGAAGAAAAAATAGATAACGAAAATAAAGAATTAGTAGAAGAAAAAATAGATGATGAAAATAAAGAATCAGTAGAAGAAAAAATAGATAACGAAAATAAAGAATAATAAATAAAAAAAATAATAAAAATAAATTTTAAATATAAATATTAATAATAATAATATTTAAAAAATTAAAAATTTATATTAAATTTATTTTTTTAACTTTATTAAATAAAAAATTTTATTATTTTTAATAGATAAATAGAATTTTTTATATTTTAATAATTTTAAAAAAATTTTTTTTATATTATTAATATTTATATTTAAAATTATATTATTATTAATTATTTTACAAAAAAAAATATATATAATTTTTTTTAAATTAATTTTAAAATATTTTTTTTTTTTAAAAAATAAAAAAATTATATTTATTATATTAATAATATATTTTTTTTTTAAAAAAAATGGATAACTATTAATTATAATTATATTTTTTTTTATTTTTGTATTAAAATATTTATTTATTTTTTTTTTTAAAATTTTTTTTTTTTTTTTATTAAAATAATATGGTATATTAAATTTTATTTTTATTAATAAAATTTGTTTATATTTTAAATAATATTTAAATTCATTTAAATAATTATAATAAATAATTTTTTCTTTTAATCTTTTAATATTAAATATTAAATGATTTTTATTATTTATTAATAAATAATATTTTTTTTTAAAATTAAAAATTTTTAATTTTTTAAATTTATTTATATTTAAAAAAAAATTTTTAATATATTTAATTTCATATTTTTTATATATATATTTTTTTTTTTTTTTTTTTTTTTTTTTTTTAAAAAAAATTTATTTAAAATATTTTTATTTATAAAATAATTTTTATTTATTAAAAATTCTAAAAATTTATTAATAATTTTATTAATTTTAATTTTATTATTGAAGATTATTTTAGTTTTATCAGGAACAATATTATAATTAATATATTTATTGTTCAATTTAATAAATAAAAAATAAATAAAATTATTTAATTTAAAATATTTTTTAAGTTTTTTATTTATTAAATTATATAATTTATTATTTTTAATAAATTTATTATTTATAAATATAAATTTTAAATTTTTATTTAAATATTTATACATATAAATATAATTTAATAAATAAATTTTAAATTTAATATTTTTAATATTTTTACTTTTTTTTAAAAAAAAATTATCTTTTATTTTAATATTTTTAAAAAAAATATTATAAATTCTATTTATTAAATTACTTTTTTTAAAAAAAAAAATTAATTTATTATTATGATATATTTTAAAATTTATATTTTTATAACATACAATTATTTTATATAATATTTTAATAATATTATTATATTCTTTTTTTTTATTTAATAAAAAATTAAATTTATAATTATCATTTAAAAATATATTACTTATAATAAAACAACTACCTTTATTACAATAAAAAGGTATTTTTTTAATTAATTTACCATATTCTATTAATAATTTTATACCTATATCACTTTTTTCATCTTTAGTTATTATTTCCATTATAGAAATATTAGATATAGAATATAATGCATTACCTCTAAATCCTATTGTTTTTATATTAAATAAATCTTTTTCATTTTCTATTTTAGAAGTTGTACCATTTAAAAAACTTAAAATAGCATTTTTATAAGACATTCCTATACCATCATCTATAACCATTAAATTTTCAGTATAATTATCAATATATATAGAAATATTTTTAGATTTTGCATCTATAGAATTTTCTACTAATTCTTTAATTATTGAAGAATAATTTATAATTGTTTGTCCAGATAAAATTTTATTTATAATATTACCTGGTAAAAATTTTATTGTATTATTCATTTAATTTTAAATTTAATTCTTTACCTTTTTTTATCATTAATTTATAAACACTTTTATAATCATTATTAATTTTACCTTTTATTATTGAATTAATTATATATTTTTTTATTATACCTATTTTTTTACAAGGTTTAATTTTAAATATTCTTATTATATCATTACCATTAATTGGTAATTTAATATTATTAATTTTATCAATTTTTTGAATTTTTTTTATTTTATTTAATAATAATTCTACTTTTTTTATAAGTTTTTTTTTTTTTTTTTTATATTTTGTTGTAATATCTGAATTACATAAAAGTATTAAATCTTCTATATTTTTACTACCTATTTCTAAAATAAATTTTTTAATAGTAGATATTTTTACATTTTTTTTAGATAAATATATTGGTTTATAACTATATTTTATAATTTTTTGAACATATTTCATATTTTTTTTTATAGGTAATTTTAATCTATAAAAAATTTGAGGAATCATATTTGATCCTATTATTTCATGTAAATAAAAAGTCCATCCCTTATTATAAATAAATTTTTTAGATACTGGTTTACCTATATCATGTAACAAAGCAGCCCATTTTAACCATAAATTATCAGTTTTTTTACTTATATTATCAATAACTTTTAGACTATGATTAAAATTATCTTTATAAGAAAATTTTTTATTTTTTTCTTCTTTTTTTAAAGAAACTAATTCAGGTAATATAATATTTAAAAATCCTAATTTAAACATTAATTTTAATCCTATAGAAGGTTTTTTTGATAAAATTATTTTATTAAATTCTTGTATTATTCTTTCAATAGATATAATTCTAATTCTATCAATATTATTTTTAATAGATTTTATTAAATTTTTATCAATATTAAATTTTAATATTGTATAAAATCTAATAGCTCTTATCATCCTTAAAGGATCTTCATAAAAAGTAATATTAGGATCTATAGGTGTTTTAATTATTTTTTTTTTTAAATCATTTAATCCATTTAAAGGATCTATTATTTTACCATAATTTTTTTTATTTAAACTTATAGCTATAGTATTTATTGTAAAATCTCTTCTTAATTGATCTTCAAATAAATTTTTTAATTTTTTTATTTTAGGTTTATTATTATATATATTATAATATTCTTTTCTAGTACTTACAAATTCTATATTATAATTTTTATATTTAACTATTGCTGTTTTAAATCTTTTAAAAATAAATAAATTTTTTATTAATATTTTTTTAATAAAATATTTAGCTAATATTATACTATTACCTGTAGTAACTATATCTATATCTAAAGAATGTTTTTTAAATAAAAAAAAATTTCTTACATATCCTCCTATTAAATAAGTATGAAAATTTAATTTATTACTTATTTTAGAAATTATTTTAAATATTTTATTTTTTATTATATTTTTTTTAAAATTTAAAATCATAATAATAATATATTATTATTATTATTATAATGTAAAAAAAAAATTAATAATGATATTACCAATTTTATTATATAAAAATAAAAAATTAAGAAAAATTAATAAAAATATAAAAAAAAACTATAATATTTTAAATATTATTAATAATATGTTTGATACTATGTATTTTTATAAAGGAATAGGATTATCTGCTCCTCAAATAGGTATTAATATTAATTTATTTATTATTGGTTTTAATAATATAAAAAAAATTTTTATAAATTCTAAAATTATAAAATATAGTAAAAAAAAAATATTAAGTAAAGAAGGTTGTTTAAGTTTACCTAAAATAAATATAAATATATGTAGAAAAAAAAATATTTATGTTAAATATTATAATCATAAATGGGAAAAAAAAAAAAAAAAAATATATGATATATTATCAATAATATTTCAACATGAATATGATCATATTAAAGGTAAATTAATAATAGACTATTTATCAAAAAAAAAAAAAAAAAAATTAAATTTTAAATATAATAATTAATTATAAATATATTATATTTAAATAAAATTATATTAATAAAATATATTATGAATATATTAAATAAAATTAAAAATAATTGGATAAAAAAATTTTCTTATCCTTTAATTATATCGGGGCCTTGTAGTGCTGAAAATAAAAAACAAGTTATAGATATATCTAATAAATTAAATAAATCATATGTTGAAGTTTTTAGATGTGGTATATGGAAACCAAGAACTAATCCAGGTATGTTTGAAGGAGTAGGTGAAGATGGATTAAAATGGATGTTAGAAGCTAAAAAAAAAAATAATATTTTATTAGCTACAGAAATAGCTAATAAAGATCAAATTAAATTAGCTTTAAAATATAAAATTGATATTCTTTGGATAGGAGCTAGAAGTACTTGTAATCCTTTTACTATACAAGAAATATCAGATAATTTAAAAGATTATAAAAATATTGTTTTAGTTAAAAATCCTTTAAATTTTGATATTAATTTATGGATTGGAGCATTAGAAAGATTAGTAAAAAATAATATTTTAAATATAGGTATTATTCATAGAGGTTTTTCTATATATAAAAGTTTTAAATATAGAAATATACCTTGTTGGTTAGATGTTTTAAAATTTAAAAAAAAATATCCTAATATACCTATTATTTGTGATCCTTCTCATATATCTGGAGATAGTAAAAAAATATATGAAATTTCAAAAAAAGCAATTAATTTTGGATATGATGGTTTAATGATAGAAACTCATAATAATCCAAAAAAAGCTTTAAGTGATTCACAACAACAAATAACACCAGAAAAATTAACAGAAATTTTAAATAAAATATTATTAAAAAAAAAAATTAAAAAAAAATATTTAATTAAATTAGATATTTATAGAAGTAATATTAATGAAATAGATGAAAATATATTACATTTATTAAAAAATAGATTTATTACTTCAAAAAAAATAGGTAAAATTAAAAATAAATATAAAATAAATATAATACAAAAAAAAATAATGAAAAAAATTAAAGAAAATTATAAATATATATGTAAAAAACTTAATTTAGATGATTTTTTAATACAAAGAATTTTTGATGAAATACATAAAAAATCAATTGAAATACAAATAAAAAAATAAAAATAATTTTATTAAATATTATTATTATTTTTTTTTAAAATTAATAATAATATTTAATAATTTTTTTTTTTTNATTTCTTATTTTTCTTTATTTTTTTTTTTTTTTTTTTAATTTTTTTTTTTTTGATTTTAATTTTTTTTTTTTTTTTTTTTTTTTTTTTTTTTTTTTTTTATTTTTTTTTTTTTTTTTTTTTTTTTAATATAATATATTTTTTTTTTTTTTGATAAATAAATTTCTATTTTAGCATAACCTTTATTAGAAAAAAAAATTTTAGTTGGTATTATAGTTAATTTGCTATTATTTTTAATTTTTTGATTAATTTTAAATATTTCTCTTTTTAATAATAATAATTTTATTTTTTTTTTTTTAGTATTATTAATTTTTAAATTATATATATATATTTCTTTATTATTATTTATTTTACAATAAGATTTATATATATTAAATTTATTTTTTCTTATATATTTTATTTCATTACCAGTTAAAACCATACCAGCATTAAATTTATTAATTAAATAATATTCAAAATATGCTTTTTTATTAATTATTTTTATATTATTAATCATTTTTTAAAAAAAAATTTTTTTTAATATTTTATTATGATCACGACAGGATTTGAACCTGTGACCTACTGCTTAGAAGGCAGTTGCTCTATCCTACTGAGCTACGTGACCATATTTATATTTATTTATTATAATAAATAAAAATCGGAGTGACAAGATTTGAACTTGTGATCTCCTGGTCCCAAACCAGGCGCGATAAACCAGACTACGCTACACCCCGTTTAATTTATTTTATATAAAAAATAATATAAATTAATATAATAAAATAACATTTATTTAATAATAAAATATAATATTAATAAAAATACGGAGAGTATGGGATTTGAACCCATGTAGCGAAAAGCTGACAGTTTAGCAAACTGCTCCGTTAAACCACTCCGGCAACTCTCCATTTAAATTTAATAATATAATGTATATGATATGTATAAATTAAATTAATATAATATAATTATTCTATATTTATTAGAGAAAAAAATATATTTTTTGGTAAATCTATTTTACCTATTTTATTCATTTTTTTTTTACCTATTTTTTGTTTATTTAATAATTTCATTTTTCTAGATATATCTCCTCCATAACATTTAGAAGTTACATCTTTTTTATAAGGAGATATATTTTCTCTAACTATTATTTTATTATTTAAATAAGCTTGTATAATAATTTCAAATTGTTTTTTAGGTATTAAATATTTTAATTTTTCACATATTTTTTTACTTTTTTTAAATGCATTATTAATATGTGAGAAAAAAGAAAAACCATCTATAATAACATTATTTATATAAATATCTATTTTAACAATATTAGATTTTTTATAATATATAAAATTATAATTCATTGATATAAATCCATTTGTAATAATTTTTAATTTATTATAAAAATCAAAAATAATTTCACTAAATGGTATTTCAAATTTTAATTTTATTTTTTTAGTTGATATATAAAATATATTTTTAAATATTCCTCTTTTTTTTATACAAAATGATAAAATTTTACCTATATATTTATTATAACTTAATATTATAATTTTAACATATGGTTCTTTAATATATAAAATTTCATTTTTATTTGGTAATTTAATTGGATTATTAATAATAATTTTTTTTTTATTTTTAAATATTATTTTATAACCTACATTAGGTATAGTAGTTATTATATTTATTTTATATTCTCTTAAAATTCTTTCCTTTATTATTTCAAAATGTAAAATACCTAAAAAACCACATCTAAATCCAAAACCAAAAGTATTAGAAAAATCTTTACAAAATGTAAAAGAATAATCATTAAGTTTTAATTTTTTTATTGAATTTTCTAATTTTTTATAATTATCATTATTAATAGGATAAATTCCTATAAATATCATAGGTTTTATATAATTTGATTTTATTATTGATTTATTTTTTATATCATTTTTATATACAAATGTATCTCCTATTTTAATATTATCAATATTTTTAGTTTTATAAATAAATAATCCAACATTACCTGCTTTAATTTTATTAGTTTTTTTTGTTAAATTTCTTATTTCTTCTATTTTCAATATTTTTTTATTTGATAATAATTTAATTTTATCATTTTTTTTTAAAATACCATCAAAAATTCTAAAATATATTTTTATACCTTTAAAATTATCATATAATGAATCTATAATTAATGCTTTTAAAGGTAATTTTGTATTACCTTTAGGATAAGGTATTTTTTTTATTATAAATTTTAATAATTTATTTATTCCTATATTTTTTTTAGCACTAACTTTTAATATTTCTTTTTTTTTACATTTTAAAAGTTTTTTAACATCATGTTTTACATTATTATAATTTATATTTAAATCTATTTTATTTAAAACAGGTATTATTTTAATTTTATTTTTTAGTGCAAAATTTAAATTTGAAATAGTTTGAGCTTGTATATTTTTAGATATATCTATCAATAATAAAGCTCCTTCACAAGCTAAAATAGATTTATAAACCTCAAATGAAAAATCAGAATGACCTGGAGTATCTATTAAATTTAATTTATATATATTATTTTTATATTTATATTTAATTTGTACTATATGATTTTTAATTGTTATTCCTTTTTCTTTTTCCAAGTCCATATTATCTAATAATTTATTTTTATTTTTAATAAAATTTATTGAATATTCTAATAATCTTTTAGCTAATGTACTTTTACCATGATCTATATGAGCAATAATACAAAAATTTCTAATATATTTCATATTTTTTTTTAAAAAAATTAATTTTTATTTTTAAAATATATTTAAAATAATTTTAAATGAATTACGAAAAAAAAATAATTAATAAAATAAAAAATATAAAAAATATATATTTTTTTTTAATAAAATTAAGTAAAAAATTACCTATTTATCCAAAAAAATATAAAAAAAAAAAATTTTTAATAAAAGAATGTCAAACTAAATTATGGTTATATTTAAAATTTAAAAAAAAAAAATTATTTATAATAAGTATTTCTGAATCTAAAATAATTAATGGTATTTTATACTTAATAATTAATATATTTAAAAAAAAATCTTATTTAGAAATAATTAATTATAATTATTATTTTTTTAAAAAAATAAATTTAATAAATTTATTATCATTTAATAGATATAAAAATATTATAAATATAATTAATAAAATTAAAAAAAAAACAATATTATTTTTAAAAAAATAATATTGTTTTTTTTAAAAAATTACATCATACCTCCACCAGTATTAGGTAATTGAGGTAAATTAGATTCTTCTTTTTTAATTTCAGTTATTACACATTCAGTAGTTAAAAACATACCTGCTACTGAAGCTGCATTTTCTAAAGCTACTCTAGTTACTTTAGTAGGATCAATTATACCAGCTAATAACATATGTTTATATATACCATTTTTAGCATCATAACCAAAATCATCTTTACCTTCAAAAACTTTAGCTACTACTACAGAACCTTCTTCACCTGAATTATTAACTATTTGTTTTAAAGGTTCTTTTAAAGATTTTTTAATAATTTTTATACTTGTATCTTCTTCTATACTATTTATTTTTAAATTATCTAATGATTTTATAGCACGTAAAAAAGCTACACCACCACCAGCTACTATTCCTTCTTCAACAGCTGCTCTAGTAGCATTTAAAGCATCATCAACTCTATCTTTTTTTTCTTTCATTTCTACTTCAGAAGCTGCCCCTACATATAATACTGCTACTCCACCTGATAATTTAGCTAAACGTTCTTGTAATTTTTCTTTATCATATTCTGACTCACAAGTTTTAATTTGAGATTTTATTTGTTTTATTCTATTTTTTATTTCATTTTTATTACCATATCCATTAATTATTATAGTATTTTCTTTTTCAATAGTTACTCTTTCACATTTACCTAATAAATTAATTTTTACATTTTCTAATTTATTACCAATTTCTTCTGAAATAACAGTACCACCTGTTAATATAGCTATATCTTCTAACATTGATTTTTTTCTATCTCCAAATCCTGGTGCTTTTACTGCAACTACTTTTAATACACCTCTTATTTTATTTATTACAAGTGTTGCTAAAGCTTCACCTTCTACTTCTTCTGATATTATTAATAAAGGTTTATTAGATTGTACAATGGGTTCTAATATAGGAATTATATCTTTCATAGATGTTATTTTTTTATCACATAATAATATATAAGGATTATCTAATTCAACTATCATTTTATCAGTATTAGTTACAAAATAAGGTGATTGATAACCTCTATCAAATTGCATACCTTCTACTATATCAACAGTAGTTTCTATACCTTTAGCTTCTTCTACTGTAATAATTCCTTCTTTACCAACTTTTTCAAATGCTTTAGCAATTAATTTACCTATTTCACTATCATTATTAGCTGATATAGTTGCTACTTGTTTAATTTTTTCATTATTATTACCTACTTCTTTAGATTGTTTTTTTAAATCATTTACTATTACTTTAACAGCTTTATCTATTCCTCTTTTTAAATCCATTGGATTAGCTCCAGCAGCTACATTTTTTAATCCTTCTTTAATTATTGATTGAGCTAATAAAGTAGCTGTTGTTGTACCATCACCTGCTACATCATTAGTTTTAGAAGCAACTTCTTTTACCATTTGTGCTCCTAAATTTTCTATAGGATCTTCTAATTCTATTTCTTTAGCTACAGTTACTCCATCTTTAGTAATTTGAGGTCCACCAAAAGATTTTTGTAAAACTACATTTCTACCTTTTGGACCTAAAGTTACTTTAACAGCATTAGCTAATATATTAACTCCATTTTTTAATTTATCTCTAGCATCAATATCAAATTTAATATCTTTTGACATAATATAATTATTTAATAGTTATTTAATTTTTAATTTAATATTATTAATATAATTTATTTATATATTATAGCTAAAATATCATTTTCATGCATAATAAGATATTTTTTATCATTAATTTTTAAATCAGTTCCAGAATATTTATTATATAATACTTTATCTCCATTTTTAACTGTCATATTATAATTTTTTTTACCATTACCTACTGCTATTACTATACCTTCTTGAGGTTTTTCTTTTGCAGTTTCTGGTATATATATTCCTGTAGAAGTTTTTTTTTCTACAGGTAAAGGTTCTATTATAACACGATCATGTAAAGGTTTAACTTTAATTTTTTTCATAAAAAAATTATATTTTAATTTAAGATATAATAAAAAATATTATTATATATAAATAATATATATAATAATTTAATTTTATATAATAAAATTATAAAAATGATTTAAATTTTCCTATTAATGTAGCTGAAGTATTATTAATTATTTTAACATTTACAAAATCACCAAGTTTTTCTTTATTTTTAGGAAAAACTATTATTATATTTTGAGAATTTTTTCCATACCAATAATTTTTATCTTTTTTTGATGTTCCTTCAATTAAAATTTCTTGTACAGTATTAACATATTTTTTTAATTTTAAAAATGAATGTTTTCTTTGTAAATTTATTATATCATTTAATCTTTTTTTTTTAATATATGTAGGTACAGTATCTTTAAAATTTTTATATGCATAAGTATTTTTTATATGTGAATAACAAAACATATATCCAAAATCAAATTTTATATATTTCATTAAATTTAATGTATCTATATGATCTTTATAATTTTCAGTACAAAAACCAGTTATTATATCATATGATAAAGAACAATTAGGTATAATATTTTTTATATTATTAATTAAATTTATATATTTTAATCTATTATATTTTCTATTCATTAATTTTAATATTCTATTACTACCTGATTGAAAAGGTAAATGTATATATTTACATATATTATTATATTTTTTCATAATTTTTATAACATCTAAAGACATATCTTGTGGATTAGATGTAGAAAATCTTATTCTTATATTAGGAAATAATTTAGAAATTATTTCTAATAAATTAGCAAAATTTATATTTTTTTTTAATTTATTATTAATAATATTTTTTTTTATATAATTTTTTTTATTCCATAAATAAGAATCAACATTTTGACCTAATAAAACTATTTCTTTATAACCTAAATTACATAAATTTTTACATTCTTTAATTATATCTTTAGGACTTTTACTTTTTTCTCTACCTCTAGTAAAAGGAACAACACAAAATGTACACATATTATCACATCCTCTAGATATAGTTATAAAAGATGATACTTTATTTTTACTATATAATTTTATAGGAATAATATTTTTATAATTTTCTTCATTAGATAATATAACATTATAAGAATATCTATTATCATTTAATGATTTAATAATATTAGGTAATTTTCTATATTGATCAGGACCTACAACAAAATCTAATATTTTTTTTTTAAAAAAATAATCATAATCTATTCTTTTAGACATACATCCAACTAAACATAATAAAAATTTTTTTTTTTTTTTAATAGAATTTAAAAATAATAATCTATTATATATATTTTTTTCTGATTTTTTTCTAATTGAACAAGTATTTATTAAAACTAAATCAGCTTTATATATATTATTAACATATAATAAATTATTATTTGTTAAAATAGTAATAATCAATTCATTATCATATATATTCATTTGACAACCATAACTTTCTATATAAAAATATTTTAACATTTTATTTTATTTTTATTAAATAATTATTATATATAATTTTTTTTAATTCATATATAAACAATTCTATATCTAATAAATTATTAAATATATTAAAAGAAATTCTTATAGAAGTAGTATTTTCTAAAATTTTTTTTTTTAAAATATTTTTTAAAACATGAGAATTATTTATAATATTACAAGAACTACTTTTAGAAATCATAATACCTTTTAAATCTAATTTTATATGTAATAAATCATCTTTAATAGGTAATCTAATATTTAAAATATAAAAAGAACTTTTTTTTAAATTATCAGATAATCCATTAAATTTAATATTTAAAATATTTTTTTTTAATAAAAATAAACAATATTTTTTTAATTTAGTAATTTTTTTTTTTTCATATAAAAATAATTTATTACTAATTTTTAAAGCTTTATATAAACTAACTATTCCATATATATTTTCTATTTCATATATTATTCCTTTTAATTTTAAAATATTAATATTAATTTTTTTATTTATATAAATAAATCCTATACCTAAAGGACCATAAAATTTATGACCACTAACTGTAAAAAAATCACATAATAGCTTTTTTACATTTAATTTAAAATGACCTACATATTGAACAAAATCTGAATGAAAATAAACATTAAATTTTTTACAAAATAAACCTATTTTTTTTATATTATTTATATTACCTATTTCATTATTAACATACATAATACTTACTAAAATTTTTTTTTTTTTTTTATTAAGTTTTTTTAAAATTTTATATAATTGTTTTAAATTTAAATTACCAAATTTATCATTTTTTATAAAAAAAACTTTTATTTTATATTTTTTTTTTATATATAAAATATTATTTATAATAGATAAATGTTCTAATTTAGAAGTAATTATATATTTTATATTTAAAAAATTAACTATAATATTAAAAATTAAATTATTACCACTAGATCCTCCTGATGTAAAAAAAATTTCAGATGAATTACAATTAATAATATTTGATATTTTTTCTCTAGTTATTTCTATATATGATTTAGATTTTCTTCCTAAATAATGAAAAGAAGTAGGATTTGAATAATTTAATTTTAAATATTTTATATAAACATTAATTACTTCTTTTCTCATTTTACAATTAGAAGCACTATCTAAATAAATAAATTTTTTATTCATTTTTTTTAAAACAAAATTATTTTATATTTTTAGCCCATCTAGGATAAGGTATAACATCTCTAATATTTTTCATATATGTTATAAATTGTACTAATCTATCAAATCCTAAACCAAAACCACTATGATATATATTACCTAATTTTCTAATATTTAAATACCAATTAATTTTTTTAATATTCATTTTCATCTCTTTTATTCTTAATAATAATTTATTATATAAATTTTCTCTTTCAGATCCTCCTATTATTTCTCCTATATTAGGGAACAATATATCAAAAGATTTAGTAGTTAAATTATCTTTATTTATTTTCATATAAAAAGGTTTAATTTTTTTTGGATAATTATAAATTATTATAGGTATTTGTTTATTAAAAATATATTTAAATAATATTTTTTCATGTTTTGATTCTATTTCATTACCCCAAATTATAATATTTTTTTTAAATTTATTTAATAATTTAATAACATTATTATATTTTATTTTAATAAATTTATTTTTATAAATATTATTTAATATTTCTATTATATTTATATTGTTATAATTATTTAAAAAATTTAAATCTTTTATATTATTTTTAATAATTTTTTTTATTAAAAATTTTATAAATCTTTCAGAAAAATTAATTATTTTATTTAATTTAAAAAACATTACTTCTGTTTCAACCATCCAAAATTCAGATAAATGTTTATTAGTATTTGAATTATCTGCTCTAAAAATTGGGCCAAATGTATATACTTTACTTAATCCTAAAATAGCACTCTCTGCTTCTAATTGTCCAGAAACTGTTAAATTTGCTTTACATCCAAAAAAATCTTTTTTGTAATTTAAATATTTTTTTTTAATATTTAAAGTAGTTATATTAAACATATTACCAGCTCCTTCTGCATCATAATTATTAATTATAGGAGTATGAATATAAAAATAATTTTTTTTGTAAAAATAATTATGTATTTGAAATGATAAATCATTTCTAATTCTCATTATTGAAGAAAATATTTTAGTTCTAAATCTTAAGTAATTTTGTTTTCTTAATTTAGATAAAGTATGAAATTTATTTTGTAAAATACTTTTATTAAAAAAATTAATATCTATTTTACCATATATTTTAATATATATTGGTTTTATTTCTATTTCTTTTTTATTTAATTTATATTTTAATTTACCAAATATTTTAATTGGTATACCTATATCAATTTTTTTTTTTTCTTTTAAAACTACTTGAATATTTTCTATTGTAGAACCATCATTAATATCTAAAAATATATTATTTCTAAAATATTTTACCCATCCTTTTATTAATATTTTTTTATTAATAAATTTTTTTTTATTTTCAATTATTTTTTTTATAGTATAATAATATTTCATTTATAAATTATTTAAATTTTTAATATTTCATTTTTTTTTTTTAAAAAAATATTTTTAATTTCATATATTTTATTATTTAATATTTTTTGTATTTTATTTTTAATAATATTTTTATCATCATTAGAAATATTTTTTTTTTTAATTAAATTATTAAATTTATTTCTTATATTTCTTAATGAAATTATAATTTTATCATATTCAATTTTTATTTTTTTTATAAAATTTATTCTTTTTTCTTCTGTAAATATTGATAATTTAATTATTATATTATTTTTTTTATTATAAATTGTTCCATCAATATTATTTTTTATTAAATAATTTTTTATTATATTAATATCATTTTTATTGTAAGGTGTAATTTTTAAAGTTGTTTTATCTAATACATTTATATTAGATAAATCATATATATTGTATATTTTATTATTAATTTTAATTTTAATATTATTTAATATATTAGTATTAGCTATACCAAAATGTAAATTTAATAAATATTTTTTAAAAAATAATATTATTTTATCAATTTCTATATTTATTTTTTTAATTATATTATCATTATTATTTAACATAAATTATTATTTACATTTTAAAAAATTATATATAATAATAATTTTTATTTTTTTAATATTAGATATAATACATTAAATATAATATAAATTACTAATATTATTTTTTTTTTTTTAAAATGTAATTATATTTTATTTATTTTATATTATATATATAAATAATTTTTTTTAAAATATATTTAATTAACTTATTAATATTAATATTTATTAATTATCATTTTTTTATTAAAAAAATTTAAAATTATTTATATTAAATTAATAATTTTATATTATTAATATTCATTTTATTTTATTTAATTAATTTAAAATATTAATTAATTAAATTTTTTTTATAATTGGTATATCTATAATTTTCATTGAATTATATAATATTTTTAATACTATTTTACATATATTTAATCTTAATTTTTTTATATATATATTTTTATTATTTAATATTTTATTTTTTTGATAAAAATTATTAACATTTTTAGATAATATATATATATATTTTGTTAATATTGAAGGATCATATTTATTAATTGATTTTTTTAATATTTTTTTATATTTAATTATATTAATAAGAATATTTTTTTCATTATTTTTAAATTTTATATTTTTTTTTTTTAATAATTTATTTTTTATTTTATTTTTTTTTAATATAGAATATATTCTAGCATATGTATATTGAATATATATATAATTATTACCTTTTAAATTTAAAGATTTTTTAAAATCAAAATTAATAATTTTATTAGGATTAATTTTAATAAATTGATATTTTATAGATCCAATTGAAATTTTTTTTATTTTTTTTTTATTTTTAATTTTTTTTTTTACATATTTATTCATTTTTTTTATTAAATCATCTATATATATAATATTATTTTTATATCTAGATTTTATTTTTTTACCCATAAAATTAACTGTATTATATGATAAATGATATATATTTTTAATTTTTATAAAATTATTAAATTTTTTTATTATTTTAAATAAAATTTTAAAATGAAAAATTTGTTCATTACCTACTACATAAATTAATAAATATATTTTTTTATATTTTTTTAATCTATATAATAAAGTTCCTATTTCTTGTGTTATATATAAAGAAGTACCATTTTTTCTTAATAAAATTATTTTTTTTTTTATAAATAAAAAATAAATTGATTTATCTTTATCTATTTTAAAAATATTTTTTTTAATACCTTTCTTAATAAATTTTTTACCTATTATATAAGTTTTACTTTCAAATAATATTTCATTAAATTTTATATTTAATTTTTTATAAGTTTTTTTAAAACCTTTATAAACCCATTTATTAATTTTTTTCCATAATTTTATACATTTTTTATTATTATTTTCCCATTTTATTAATTCATTATTAGCATATTTTAATAATTTTGATTTTTTAATAGCATCTTTTTTATTTTTAATTTTATATTTTTTATATATATATTTAATTTCTTTATTTAATTCTTTTTCAAATTTAAAATATAATTTACCAACAAAATGATCACTTTTTATATTATTATATAATAATGGAGTAATACCATTAAAAAATAATTTCCATGATATTATTGTTTTACAAATATGTATACCCCTATCATTAATTATTTGACTTTTTATTACTTTATATCCTAATTTTTTATATATATTAGATATAGTATTTCCTATTAATATATTTCTTAAATGTCCTATATGTAAAGGTTTATTAGAATTAGGTGAAGAAAAATCAATAATTATTAATTTTTTATTATTATTAATATTATTAATAATATTATTAATATTAATTTTTTTTTTAATAAAAAAATTAATAATATTTAAATAATAATTATCTTTTAAAAAAAAATTTAAATAATTATTTTTTATTTCATATTTTAAAATATTTTTTTTATATTTTTTTAATATAATATTACCTAAATTTTTATAAATTTTTTTTTTTTCTAAAATAGAAGATAATGATAATATTATAGTAATATCACCTTTAATTTTATTAAATTTTGTATTATATAATATTTTTATATTATTATTATTAATTTTTTTATTATATATTTTTTTTAATAAATTTTTTGATAATTTATAAAAATTTAAAATTAATTTATTCATTTTTTTTTAAAAAAAAATTATTATTTAAATATGACATATATTTTAAATATTAATATTATTAATAATAATATATCATTTAATATATCATATAATGGTAAATTATTATTTAATAATAAAAATATTAATAATAATATTAATATACATGAAAATTTAAATTTTTTTTTTATTAAAAATAATTTTAATATTAAAAATATTAATTCTATATGTTTAAATTATAATTTTTATTATGATATTTCTTTTTTTAAAATAAATAGTATTTTATCAACAATAAAAGGATTATGTTTTATTTTAAATAAACCTTTAATAGTTATAAATGATATTTTAATAATATTAAATAATAATAAAATAAAAAAAAAATATAAAAAAATATATTTTATTATTTATTCATATAAAAAAAAAAAATTTTTTTATATAAAATATAATTTTAATAAAAAAATATTATATATTAATAAAATTAAAAAAATATATAAAAATAAATTATTAATTAACAATATTTATTTTTTTAATAAAAAAATAAAAAATTATATTAAATTATATAATTTATTATTAAATAAAAATATTTTTTATTATAAAATAAAAAATAAAAATATTATAAGATTATCTTATAAATTATATAAAAAAAAAAAAATTATAAAAAATATAAATTTATTTGAAATAATATTTATAAATAAATGAAAAAAATTAAAAAATTTTTAAATAAAATTAAAATTAAAATTTATAAATCTCCATATAATAATAAAAAAACTATTTTTTGTATAAAAAGGAAAAAATTTTATTTATTTAGATATGAAGAATTATTAAGACAAAAAATAATTTTTTTTTTAATTAAAAAAAAAAAATATAATATATATGATATAGAAATAGAAAAATTTTTTATTATTAAAAAAAAAATTAATAAAATAGATATTTTAGTAAAAAAAAAAAATAAACCATATATAATTATTGAATGTAAAAATCCTAAAAAAAATATAATTAAAAAAAATTTTTTTCAAATATTACAATATAGTAATTTTTTAAATATTAAATATTATTATTTAACTAATGAAAAAGATAATTTTTTTTTTAAAAAAAAAAAAAATAAAATTTATTTTTTAAAAGATTTACCTAATAATTATTAATAATAATTATAAATTATATTCCATATATTCTATTAAATCTAATATTTTGTTTGTATAAGAAATTTTATAATTATACCAAGAAATTATTTTTATTAAATTATTATCTAACATAAAACTATTTTTAATATCTAAAATTGATATTCTACTATCATATAAAAAATTTATTTTTTTTTTTTTATTAAAATAACCTAATATACCTGAAAATTCATTTTTTGAATAATATTTTATAATATTTTTAATATTTTCATAATTAGTATATTTTTTAATTTTTATAATTAAATCAATAAAATTAATACTTCTATTATTATTAGGTATATATATATTAATCCATTTTATTTTATTTTTTAATTCTGGAATAATATTATTTATTAATTTATAATTATTATTATTATTTATTTTTATATCTTCTTCTTCTATATTAGTTATAAAAGTTTTTATTATACCAAATTCTCTATGTATTATTTTTAATATAGGAATTAAACAATAAAAAACATAATATGGACTTGAAATAATTTTATATTTTTTTTTTAATAAATTATGATTAATTCCTAATATAAAAATAGGTATATCTTTATGTTTTATATTATTTAATAATATAACTTTTTTAGCTCCTGCTTTAATATGTTTATATAAATCTTTTTTTAATAATGAATTATTATTAGTTTCAATAATATATTTAATTTTATATTTTTTCCATTTTAATTTTTTTATATCTTTTTTATTAGTTATTTTAATTTTATATTTATTATTTATAATTATTGTTTTATTATTATATTTTATAATATATAATTTATATATATTATCATTATTTAATTCTTTTATTAAATTATTAATATTATTTAAATAATTTATATTAATTATTTTTATATTTTTTCTTTTTAAAGAAAAATAAATTATCATTATAATAATTTTATTTATTCCATTAATTCCTATTCTAATCATTTTTTTTTATATTATAAATAATATTTTATTTTAAAAAATAAAATATGCATATAAAAAATATAATAAAATTACAAAAATCAAAAAAAAAAAGAATTAAAAATAAATATATAATTATAGAAGGGTTAATAGAAATTAAAATGGCTTTAAAAGCTAATTTTAAAATATATAATATATATATATGTAAAAAAATAATTAAAAATATTGATTTTTGTTTAATTAAAAAAAAAAAAATTAAATATATTAATAATTTTTTATATAAAAAAATATCTTATAGAAAAAAAACAGAAGGTATATTAGGAATATTTTTTAAAAAAAAAAAAAAATATATATTAAAAAATAATAAAAAAAAAAATATAATAATAATAATAGATAATATTGAAAAACCAGGTAATATAGGCGCTATTATAAGAACTATAGAAGCAACAAAAATTATTAATTATATTATTATTTTAAAAAAAAAAAATATAGATATTTACAATCCTAATATTATTAGGTCAAGTTTAGGGTGTATTTTTATATTAAAAATTTTTATATTATCTTTTAAAAAAATTATTAAGTATTTATTAAAAAATAATTTTTATTTATTAGGTACTTCTATATATAAAAAAAATAATATATGTTTATATAATTTAAATATTAAAAATAAAAATATTTGTATTATATTAGGAAATGAACATAATGGTATATCAAAAAAATGGATAAAATATATTAATGATAATATAAATATTCCAATGTATGGAAATATAAATTCATTAAATGTAAGTGTATCTTTATCTATAATAATTTATGAAATTTTAAGAATTAAAAAATTTAATAAATAAAATAATAATTTAAATTTTATTAATTATATTATATACATATTTTTTTTAAATCTTTTTTTATATTATTATATAATTTATTATCTTTTTTTAAAATATTTAATAAATTTTCTTTTCCTTTACATATATTTTTTTTATATATATTATACCATGATCCTTTTTTTTTAATTAAATTAACATTAATACCTAAATATAAAATATCTAAATATTTACAAATTCCTTTACCATATAAAATATAAAATTCTGCAATTCTAAATGGAGGATATAATTTATTTTTTACAACTTTTACTCTTACTTTATTACCAATTATTATTTTGTTTTTATCTTTTAAAAACCCTATTCTTCTAATATCTAAACGAATAGAAGAATAAAATTTTAAAGCATTACCTCCTGTTGTTACTTCTGGATTACCAAAAATTACTCCTATTTTTTCTCTTATTTGATTTATAAATATAATAGTAGTATTAGTTTTATGTATTATACCAATTAATTTTCTTAATGCTTGTGACATAAGTTTTGCATGTAATCCTAATTTTTGTTCTCCTATTTCACCTTGTAATTCACTTTTAGGTATTAAAGCAGCTACAGAATCAATAACTATTAAATCTATTATTTTTGATTTTATTAAATTATCTACTATTTCTAATGCTTGTTCTCCATAATCAGGTTGTGAAATTATTAAATTATTAATATTAATTTTTAAATTTTTAGCATAATTTATATCAAATGCATGTTCTGCATCTATAAAAACACAAATACCATTTTTTTTTTGTGATTCAGATATAGCATGCATTGCTAATGTTGTTTTACCTGAAGATTCTGGACCAAATATTTCTATTATTCTACCTTTAGGGTATCCTAAAATACCTAAAGCAAAATCTAAACTTATTGATCCAGATTTTATAATTTCTATTTTTTCTTTATTTTTTAAATAATTATCATTCATTATCATAATAGACCCTTTCCCAAAATCATTTTCTATTTTATTTAATAATTTAAATATTTTATCATTATTTTTTTTTTTCATTTTTTTTTAAAAATTTTAAATATTAATTTTTTATTTATATTTATTTTTTTATTAATTTTATTATTTTTTATATTATAAGTAATTTTATTTAAAATTTTTTCACAAATATGTCTAATTCCTCTAGCTCCTAAATTTAATTTAATAGATTTTTTAACTATAAAATTTAAACTAAAATTATCTATACTTATATTTATATTATCTATTTTTAATAATTCTTTATATTGATTAAAAATAGAATTTTTGGGTTTAATAATTATTTTTTTTAAATCATTAATATTTAGCTTATTTAAATATATAATAATAGGTAATCTACCAATTATTTCTGGTATAATACCAAAATTATGTAAATCTTTTGTATTAATATATTTAATAATATTTTTTTTTTTTTTATTATTATTTATAATATTATTATAACCTATTTTTTTTTTATTAAAATTTATTCTTTTTTTTATTATATTATTAATACCTTCAAATGTTCCACCTACAATAAATAATATATTTTTTGTTTTAATAGGAATCATTTTTTGATTAGGATGTTTTCTTCCAATATTTGGAGATATATAAATTATTGAATCTTCAAAAAATTTTAATAAAGATTGTTGTACACCTTCACCTGAAACATCTCTTGTAATAGAAGGATTTTTACTTTTTCTTGATAATTTATCAAATTCATCTATATAAACTATTCCTTTTTCTGTTAAATTAATATTATAATTAGAATTTTGTAATAATCTAGTAATAATACTTTCAACATCTTCTCCTACATATCCAGATTCAGTAAATGTAGTAGCATCTACTATAACAAAAGGTACTTCTAAAATTTTTGATATTGTTTTAGCTATTAATGTTTTTCCTGTTCCTGTTTCTCCTATTATTAATATATTTGATTTTTCAATTTCTATTTTATTTTTATTATAATATTTATAATATAATAATCTTTTATAATGATTATATATTGCTACTGATATTATTTTTTTTGCTTTATTTTGTCCTATAATATAATTATCTAATTTTTTTTTTATATTTTTAGGATATTTTAATTTTTTTTTTAATTTTTTAAAAAATAATTTATCTTCATTTTTTTCATTAAACATTTTTTATTTTTTTTTATATAAAATTTTATCTATCATTCCATATTTTTTAGCTTTTTCAGAATCCATCCAATAATCTCTATCTGCATCTTTTTCAATTTTTTCAATTTTATTTAAAGTATGTAATGATATTATATTATATAATTCTTTTTTTAATTTTTTTATTTCTTTTGTTTTTATTTCTATATCAGATTCTTGTCCATTTAAATTTTTAATAATTGGTTGATGTATCATAATTCTAGAATGTTTTAAACAAAATCTTTTACCTTTTTTACCTGAACATAATATAATTGCTGCCATTGATGCAGCTATTCCTACACATGTTGTTGATACATCAGATTTAATTATTTGTATAGTATCATATATTCCCAATCCAGAATATATATCTCCTCCAGGAGAATTTATATATATATTAATATCATTATTATTAATAGAATCTAAAAATAATAATTGTGATTGAATAATATTAGCCATATTATTATTAATTTCTGATCCTATAAATATTATTCTTTCCATTAAAAGTTTTGTAAATATATCCATTTAATTTAATATTAAATTATTTTTTATATGGTATTATATTTAAAATAATATTAATTATTATTAAAAAAATATTGTTTTTTAAAAAAAAAAATATGAAATATAATAAAATAAAAAATAAATTTTTAAATTTTTTTAAAAAAGAAGGTCATAAAATATTTAAATCTTCTTCTATTATTAATAAAAATAATAAAAATAATAAATTAATGTTTGTAAATTCAGGTATTAATCAATTTATTAATTTTTTTTTTAAAAAAAAACCTAAATATTTAAAAATAGCTAATATTCAAAAATGTATAAGAATTACTGGTAAACATAATGATTTTAATGTTGTAGGTTATGATAATTTACATCATACAATGTTTGAAATGTTAGGTAGTTGGTCTTTTGGAATTTATTCACAAAAAAAAGCTATAAAATTAGCTTGGATATTAATAACTAAAATATATAAAATATCTAAAAAAAAAATATATGTTACTATTTTTAAAGGTGATAAAAAAAAAAAATTAGATTTTGATTATTATTCATATAATGTATGGAAAAAATTAATAAATAAAGATAATATATTATTTTTTGGATATAATAATAATTTTTGGAAAATAGATAATTTTAATTTATGTGGTCCTTCTACTGAAATTCATATTGATATTAGTAATAATAATAATAATAAAAAAAAAATAAAACAATTAATTAGTAAAAATAATAATGATATAATAGAATTATGGAATATAGTAAATATAAAATATATTATAAAAAATAATATAATTTATAAAAATAAAAAAATTTATTCAAATAAATATATTGATACTGGTATGGGTTTAGAAAGATTATGTATGATTATTCAAAATAAAAAATCTACATATGATACAGATATATTTTATCCTATAATTAAAAAAATAGAAAAAATATTATTAATTAAATATGGTATAAATAAAGAAATAGATATTGTAATTAAAATTATATCAGATCATATTAGATCAATATTTTTTATTATATTAGATGGAATAAAACCTAATAATAAAAAATCTGGATATATAGTAAGAAAATTAATTAGAAGATGTTTAATATATTCATATAAATATTTATATATTAAAAAACCATTTTTATATAAATTATTATCTGTTTTATTTAAAATATTTTATAAAAATTATAATTATAACATAAAAAAATATAAATATAATTTATATAAATTAAAAAAAATTTTAAAAAAAGAAGAAACAAAATATTTTATTTTTTTATTTAGAAATATAAAATTTGTTAAAAAATATATTATTAATAAATTAATTAATAAAAAAAAAAAAATAAATAAAAATTTAATTTATTATTTTTATGATACTTATGGAATTTATTATTTTTTAATAAAAAAAATTTGTTTAAAATTAAATATTAAAATAGAAAAATTTAAAAAAATTAATAAAAATAAAATTGAAATATAAATAAAAAAATAAAATGGGCAATACTTACTCTCCCAATTAATTTTAATTAGTACCATCAGCGAAAATAACTTTTACTTCTCTGTTCGGTATGGTAAGAGGTAAACATTATTTCTATTAATCACCCATTTTATTTTTTTAAAAAATTAAATTTAAATTTTTATTATTTAATTAATAAATATATATTATTTTTTATTTTTAAAATAATAAAATTTTTATATATATAAAATATATTTTAAAAGAATAAATTATAAATTTTAAAAAAAAATATTTTAATTTAAAATTTAATATTAATACGGATAATTAGTACTAATTAGCTAAAAATATTACTATTCTTACACTTATAGCCTATCTAAGTTGTAATCTACAACTATCCTTTGAAGAAACTTAATCTTATGGTTAGTTTCGCACTTTATATGCTTTCAGTGCTTATCTTTAACAAGCTTAGCTATTCAGCTATGCATTTGGTAATACAACTGATGCACCATTGGCTTGCCCAATTCGGTCCTCTCGTACTAGAATTAGCTCCATTCAAGTTTCTAACGCTCGCAATAGATAGAGACCGAACTGTCTCACGACGTTCTGAACCCAGCTCGCGTGCCACTTTAATGGGCGAACAGCCCAACCCTTGGGACCTTCTACAGCCCCAGGATGTGACGAGCCGACATCGAGGTGCCGAACCTCCCCGTCGATATGAGCTCTTGGGGGAGACTAGCCTGTTATCCCCGGAGTACCTTTTATTCTTTGAGCGATGGCCTTTCCATACAGAACCACCGGATCACTATGCCCTACTTTCGTATCTGTTCGATATGTCTATCTTACAGTTAAGCGCTTTTATGCCATTATACTCTACACACGATTACCATCCGTGTTGAAAGCACCTTTGGAAGCCTCCGTTACTTTTTAGGAGGCGACCACCCCAGTCAAACTACCCACCACGCATTGTCCTAATATTTTTATATATTAGTTAGAATTTTAATAAATAAAGAGTGGTATTTCACTGACGACTCCACATTACCTAACGATAATGCTTCATAGTCTCCCACTTATTCTACACATCATTTAATAAAATTCAATACGAAGTTATAGTAAAGGTTCACAGGGTCTTTTCGTCCCATTGCGAGTAATCGGTATCTTCACCGATATTACAATTTCACCGAGCTCACAGCTGAGACAGTATTCAGATCGTTACACCATTCGTGCAGGTCGGAACTTACCCGACAAGGAATTTCGCTACCTTAGGACCGTTATAGTTACGGCCGCCGTTTACTGGGGCTTCAATCAAAAGCTTCATATAAAAAAAATATAAATATTCTTTTTATATTAACAATCTCATTTAACCTTCCAGCACCGGGCAGGTGTCAGACCCTATACATCATCTTTCGATTTTAGCAGAGTCCTGTGTTTTTGATAAACAGTCGTCTGAATCTTTTTACTGAGACCAAAATATAACCATTTATATTTTGGCAACTTTTATCCCGAAGTTACAAGTTAATTTTGCCTAGTTCCTTAGCTGTGGATCACTCGAGCACCTTAGGATTCTCTCCTTAACTACCTGTGTCGGATTTGGTACGAGTTGTTTATTATTAAATTTAGAGAATTTTCTTGGAAGCTATTACCTATATTATCTATTTTAAATTTTTAAAATAGTACTATCATATTTTGGAAGAAAATATGCATTTTACAATATTTTCTATTCCTTTATATTTCAACGTAACAATCCATTATTACGCAATAGTTTCACCACTTCGTCCTCCCATCATATTATAATAAACAAGTATCGGAATATTAACCGATTATCCATCAATTACACCTTTCGGCTTCATCTTAGGACCCGACTAACCCTCAGTTGATTAACATTGCTGAGGAAACCTTAGTTTTACGGTGTATAGGTTTTTTACCTATATTATCGTTACTTATACCTACATTTTCTTTTGTAATTTTTCCATTATATTTTACAATATAACTTCAACAAAATTACAATGCTCCCCTACCGATTATAAATAATATAAATTATAAATAATCTCATAGCTTCGGTAATATACTTATGCCCGCTTATTATCCGCGCTTAATTTCTAGACTAGTGAGCTGTTACGCACTCTTTAAATGATGGCTGCTTCCAAGCCGACATTCTAGTTGTTTAAGAAAAAAAACTTCGTTTAATCAACTTAGTATATATTTAGGGACCTTAGCTGATGATCTGGGTTGTTTCCCTTTTGGTTATGGATCTTAGCACCCATAACCTCACTATTATTAAACATATTATATAATTCGGAGTTTATTAAGAATCAATAGTTTTTTAAAACCTCTCATCAAATTAGTAGCTCTACCTATATAATATTATTAAATAATGCTGCACCTAAATGCATTTCGAGGAGTACGAGCTATCTCCGAGTTTGATTAGCCTTTCACTCCTATCCACAAGTCATCCGAAGATTTTTCAACATCTACCGGTTCGGTCCTCCATTATGTTTTATCATAACTTCAACCTGCTCATAGATAGATCACTCGGTTTCGCGTCTAATTATACTGACTAAAACGTTCTTTTAAAACTCGCTTTCACTATGGCTCCATAAATAAATTTACTTAACCTTGCCAGTAAAATTAACTCGTAGGTTCATTATGCAAAAGGCAAGACGTCACTTCATATATATAAAAAATATATAGAAGCTCCGACTGATTGTAAGCATATAATTTCAGGATCTATTTCATCTTCCTATTCGGAATACTTTTCACCTTTCCCTCACGGTACTTTGTTCACTATCGGTTTCTGAGTAGTATTTAGTCTTACCAGATGGTCCTGGCAAATTCAAACAAGATTTCTCGTGTCTCGTTTTACTTAGGATACTATATTATTTTAATTAAAAAATTTAATTTACTGGACTATCACCATCTATGGTATATTTTTCCAAATATTTCTAATATTTTTTAATAAAATATTTATTATAGTCCTGTAACCCTATAAATATATAAATTATATTTATAGTTTAGACTGTTTCGCTTTCGCTCGCCACTACTAACGAAATCACTTTTGTTTTATTTTCCTCTGACTACTAAGATGTTTCAGTTCATCAGGTTAGCTTTATTTTCTTTTTAAAGAAAATAATGTTATATCTTAAATATAACTGGTTACCCAATTCGGAAATTTGCGTATTAACTTTATTTTACAAATACACGCAACTTATCGTTGTTAAAATACGTCCTTCATCGCCTCTCAGAACCAAGGCATCCATTATATGCTCTAGGTTTAATATTCTAAATTTTAAATTATTATTGAGAATCTAAAGTATTTTTATAATAAAATTATAATTTACTCTTATAAAATATATTTCAAATATCTAAAATAAATTATATAAATTTAAAATTAAATTTATATAATTATAAATATGGAGAATATCGGATTTGAACCGATGACCTTCTGTATGCAAAACAGATGCTCTACCACTGAGCTAATTCCCCTTATTTTTTTAAATAATATAATAATATAATTATTAAAAAAATAAGGATTTATTTAAATTTTTAAATATTAGTCTCGCGTGGAATTGAACCACGGACCTCTACATTATCAGTGTAGTGCTCTTACCAACTGAGCTACGAGACTTTTAAATATTTAAATAAATAAAAATCTCATAAGAAATATAATAATTAAATTTTTTTAAGTATTAATTATTTTTTAAAAAACTGATTTTTTCCAGCCACATCTTCCGATACGGCTACCTTGTTACGACTTAGCCCCAGTTATTAATTTCACTTTTATTAATACTATTTTAAAAATTGTATTAACTTTAAGTAATATTAATTTCCATGGCTTGACGGGCGGTGTGTACAAGACCCGAGTACATATTCACCGCGTCATTGCTGATACGCGATTACTAGCGATTCCAACTTCATAGAGTCGAGTTACAGACTCCAATCCGAACTAAGATTAATTTTAAAGATTAGCTCATAGTCACCTAATTGCTACTCATTGTATTAACCATTGTAGCACGTGTGTAGCCCAAAATGTAAGAGCCATGATGATTTGACGTCATCCTCTCCTTCCTCTAAACTTACGTTAGCTGTCTTATTAGATTCCTCAGCATAATCTGTTAGCAACTAATAATAAGGGTTGCGCTCGTTAAAGGACTTAACCTAACACCTCACGGCACGAGCTGACGACAACCATGCAGCATCTTGTGTACCGTCCGAAGACTAATTTATTTCTAAATTATTCGTTACACATTTAAACTTTGGTAAGATTCCTCGCGTACTATCGAATTAAACCACATGCTCCACCGCTTGTGCGGGTCCCCGTCAATTCCTTTGAGTTTCAATCTTGCGATCGTACTCCTCAGGTGGATCACTTATCACTTTCGCTTAATTACTAAATTTTTAAAATAAATCCAATAATTAGTGATCATCGTTTACAGCGTGGACTACCAGGGTATCTAATCCTGTTTGCTACCCACGCTTTCGTGCCTCAGTGTCAGTTAAAATTAGTAATCTGCCTTCGCTTTTGGTGTTCTATGTAATATCTAAGCATTTTACCGCTACACTACATATTCCAATTACTCCACCTTAACTCTAGATAAATAGTATCAATAACATTTTTATAATTAAGTTATAAGATTTCATTATTGACTTAAATATCAACCTACGCACCCTTTAAACCCAATAAATCCGGATAACGCTTGCATCCTCTGTATTACCGCGGCTGCTGGCACAGAGTTAGCCGATGCTTATTCGTATAATACCTTCAATATATTTATAAAAAATTTTTTATTCTTATACAAAAGTAGTTTACAACCCTAAGGCCTTCTTCCTACACGCGATATAGCTGGTTCAGAGTTTCCTCCATTGACCAATATTCCTCACTGCTGCCTCCCATAGGAGTCTGGTCCGTGTTTCAGTACCAGTGTGGGGGATCACCCTCTCAGGCCCCCTACTGATCATTGTCTTGGTAAGCCATTACCTTACCAACTAACTAATCAGACATATGCTTATAAATTGTCATTTTTTTTTATAAAAAAACTTTTACAAAAAATCTTAATAATCTTTTGCATTATGGAGTATTAATCCAAAGTTATTTGGGCTATTCTCCAACAAAATGTAAATTACATATGTTATACTCACCCGTTCGCCGGTCGTTATAATATCTTATATTTAAAAAATATAAAATATTATATTACCCCTCGACTTGCATGTGTTAAGCTTATCGCTAGCGTTCATCCTGAGCCAGGATCAAACTCTTCTTCTAATTAATTTTTTTTTTTAACACCTTTTATTTTTAATAAATAAAAAACTCAAAGAAAATTTAAATTATTATATTTCTCAAATAACTAAATAAAATATAATTTTTAATTTTTATATTTTAATTTATAATATAAATATATAAAAAAAATAAATAAAATAAAAAAAAATGAAAGATTTTAATTTTAATATTAAAATTCCTAATAATTTAATAAAAAATGAACCTCCTATAATTAAAGATAATGCTAAATTAATGATAATAAATAAAAAAAATTTTAATATTAAACATGATAAATTAATAAATATATTAAAATATTTTAATAAAGGTGATGTTATTATAAGAAATAATACTAAATCATATCCAATATATATAAAAGGTATAAAAGATAAAACTAAATCTAAAATTAAAATTTTATTATTAAGAGAAATAAATAAAAAAAAAAATATATGGGATGTATTAGTAAATCCAGCAAGAAAAGTTAGAATAGGAAATAAAATATTTTTTAAATATAAAAATAATAATAAATTTTTATCATTAGAAATAATAGATAATACTACATCAAAAGGAAGAATAGTTAAATTTTTATATAAAAAAAATAAAAAATTAATAAAAAAAATAAATTTAATAAGTAAATTAAATTTACCTGAATATATAAAATATAATAAAAATATTAATATAAAAAATTATCAAAATATATATGCTAAAAAAAAAGGATCTATTATTTTACCTACATCAGGTATACATTTTTCAAAAAATATATTTTTAAAATTAATAATAAAAGGTATAAAAATAACAGATATTACATTACATCATAATATTAATATTAAAAATATTATTAACATAGAAGATTTATCAAAATTAAAAGTTAATTCTGAAAAATTAATTATTAAAAAAAAAAATTGTAAAATTATAAATAAAGCTAAAAAAAAAAAAAAAAATATATGTTGTATTGGAATAAATACATTAAAAGGAATAGAAAGTTCTATAAATTATAATAATTATTTAAAAAAATTTAATGGATGGACAAATAAATTTATATATTATCCTTATAAATTTAATATAGTTAAATCTTTAATAAGTACATTTTGTAAACCTAATACTATACCTTTTATAATATTATCTACTTTTTGTGGATATAATAATATATTTAAAATATATAATGAAGCTATAAAATATAAATATAATTTTTTATCTTATGGAGATTTAATGTTAATTAAATAATATTATTTTTATTATATATTTATATTAAAAAAAAATTTTTAATATAAAAAATATGAAAAAAAATAAAAATATTAATTATAGATTAATAGTTTTTAAAGATATAAATAATAAAAAATATTTTATTTCAAAATCTACATTAAAAACTAAATTTAAAATAAAAATTAAAAATAAAATATATCCTTTATATAAAATGGAAATTTCTAAATATTCTCATCCTTTTTATATAGGTAATTTAAAAGAAAAAAAAATAACAGGTAGAATAGAAAAATTTAATAAAAAATACAAAAAATATTTATAAATTTTTATTATTTAATTTTAAATTTGGGTTAGATTTTATTTTTAAATTATCATAAAATTTATAATAATATTTAATTTGTCCAATTAATGCTATCATTGCAGCATTATCTTTTAATATTTTTTTATCATTAATTAAATATATATTATATTTTTTATTTTTAAATTTTTTTTTTATTTTTTTTTTTATATAATTATTAGTTAATACACCACCTGTAAATAAAATATTTTTAATATTAGTTATTTTAATAGCTTTTTTAATTTTATTATAAATTATTTTATATATTAATTCATGAAAACTTTTTGAAATATTTGAAATATTATTTTTTATATATTTTTTTTTTTTTTTTTTATAAAATTATAAAAATAAGTTTTTAAACCACTAAAACTAAAATTTAATTTTTTTACTTTAGGATAAGGAAATTTATATTTATTAATTCCTTTTTTACATAAATTTTCTAAAATTAAAGGACCTTTAGGATAATTAAAACCTAAAAAAATAGATAATTTATCAAATAAATTACCTAAAGTATCATCTAAAGTATCACCTATAACTTTTAAATTAAAAAAATTTTTTACTTTTATTATTTTAGTATGACCACCACTAATACTAAAACATAAAAATGGAAATTTAGGATATTTTTTATTTTTTTTATAAAAAAAATGAGAAAAAATATGTGCATGAATATGATTAATACCAAATAAAGGTTTTTTTAAACACATAGATAAAGATTTAGCAAAATTTTCACCTATTATTAAAGATCCTATTAAACCAGGGCCTTTAGTAAAAGCTATACCATCAATATTTTTTATGTTAACATTTGATTTTTTAATAGAATTTTTAACTATATTAAAAATATTTTTTAAATGTTCTTTATAAGCTAAATTAGGTACTACACCATTATATTTAGTATGTAATTTATGTGAATATATTAAATTAGATAATATTTTATTACCTTTTAATATAGAACATGAAGTATCATCAAAAGAAGTTTCTATTCCTAATATTATTTTTTTTTTTTTAAATATTTTTTTTATCATTTTTTTTTATTTAAAATAAATTTATAAAATAAAATAAAAATTATTAATAAATATGAAAAATATAATAAAAGAATTAAAATGGAGAAATTTAATTTATAATAAATCTAAAAATTTAGAAAAATTTTTATTAAAAAAAAAAAAAACTATATATATAGGATTTGATCCTACTTTTAAATCATTACATATAGGTCATTTATTACCAATATCAATTATATTATTATTTTATAAATATAATTATAATATTATAATAATTATTGGTGAATATACAGCTAAAATTGGTGATATTTCAGATAAAGATAAAATTAAATATATATCTAAAGAAAATATTAAAATTTATAAAAAAAAAATATTAAAACAATTATTATTTTTTTTTAAAAAAAAAAAAATTAAAATAATTAATAATAAAAAATGGATAAAAAAAATAAAACTTTTTTATTTTTTAAATAAAATTTTAAATAAAATAACAATTAATTATTTGATTAATAAAAAATTTATAAAAAAAAAAATAAAAAATAAAAAAAATATATATATATCAGAATTTATATATCAAATAATACAAAGTTATGATTTTTATTATTTAAATAAATATAATAAATGTTATATTCAAATAGGTGGTTCTGATCAATGGGGTAATATTACTACTGGTATTAAAATAATTAAAAAAATTAATAAAAAAAAAGTTTATGGATTAACTTTCCCTTTATTATTAAATAAAAAAGGTAATAAATTTAGTAAATCTAATAATATTAATAAAAATATTTGGTTAAATAAAAATAATACAAGTGTTTATAATTTTTATCAATATTTTATTAATTTATCAGATAAAGAATCTATTATTTATATAAAATATTTTTTTTTAAAAGATAAAAAAAAAATTGATAATTTAATAAAAAAACATAATAAAAATCCAAAATTTAAAATTTTACAAAAAAAAATATCTAAATATATAACTATTTGGATACATAATAAAAAAGAATATAAAAATATTAAAATTATATCAAAAATTTTATTTAAAAAAAAATTTAATTTTTTAAATAAAAAAAATATAAAAATTATTAAAAATAATATTAGTTATTTAAAATTAAATATAAAAAATAAATATAATTATAAATATATATATATAAATAAAATTATAAAAAATAATTTTATATTTAAATCAAATACTGAATATAAAAAATTTTTAAATAATAATGGTATTTTATTAATTAATGGTAAAAAAATAAAAAATAATATAATTAGTAATTTTAAAAATTTAATTTTAAATAAATATTTAATAATACAAAAAGGTAAAAAAAAATTTTTTTTAGTAAAAATTAATATTTTAAATTAAATATTATTTATATGAAAAATTTTATAAAAAAAATAATAGATAATGATATAAAAAATGGATTATCAATAAATAAATTAAAATTTAGATTTTCTCCAGAACCTAATGGGTTTTTACATATAGGACATATTAAATCTTTATATATAAATTTTAAATTATCAAAAATTTATAATTCTAAAATAAATTTAAGATTTGATGATACAAATCCTAATAATATTAATAAATATTATGTAAATAATATAATAAAAGATATTAAATGGTTAGGTTTTAAATATAATAAAATTTGTTATACTTCAAATTATTTTAATATTTTATATAAATGGGCTATTAAATTAATTAAATTAAAAAAAGCTTATATACAAAAATTTAAAAATAATAAAATATATAATATATATAATATAAAAAAAAATATATATATATTTAAAAATATGAAAATAGGTAAATATAATGAAAATACTTATGTTTTAAGAGCTAAAATAAATATGAAATCAAAAAATTTTTATTTAAATGATCCTATAATGTATAGAATAATAAAAAAACCTCATTTTAGAACTAATAATAAATGGTATATATATCCTACTTATGATTGGGCTCATGGTCAATCAGATTATATAGAAAAAATTACTCATTCTTTATGTTCTATAGAATTTCAAAATCATAAATTATTATATAATTGGTTTATAAAAAATATATATAATAAAAAATTTAATAAAATTATTCCTAAACAAATTGAATTTTCAAGATTAAATATAATAGATTCTATAACTAGCAAAAGGAAATTAAAAATTTTAAAAAAAAAAAAAATAATTAAAAATTATTATGATCCTAGATTGTGTACAATATCTTCATTTAAAAAAAAAGGATATAAACCTAATTTTTTAATAAATTTTATAAAAAAAATAGGATATTCAAAAAGAGAAAATAATATTTCTATTAATAAATTAGATATAGAAATTAAAAAAAAATTAATTAATAAATCTAATAAATTAATGGTAATAATTAATCCTATTAAAATAACTATTATTAATTATCCTAAAAATAAAATAAAATGGATAAAATTAAATAATAATAAAAAAATTCCATTTACTAAAAAAATTTATATAGAAAAAAAAGATTTTAAAAAAAATAAATCAAAAAATTTTTTTAGATTAAATAAAATAAATTATGTAAGATTAAAATATTCTTTTATTATTAAATTATATAAAATTAAAAAAAAAAAAATATATTGTAAAATATATAATAAAAATAAAATTAATAAATATAAAATAAAATCTACTATTCAATGGATATCAAATAAATATTTTAAATATATAAATATTTTATTTTATAAATATATATATTTTAAAAAAAATAAAATAATTAATTTAAATACAATAAAAAAAAAAAAAGCTTTATCAGATATAACTATAAATAATATAAAAAATAATAAAATATATCAATTTCATAGAATAGGATTTTTTTATTTATATAAAAAAAATTTTTTTAAAAAAATTTTATTATTTAAAAAAAAAAAAAAAAAATAAATAATTATTTTTTAATTATTTTAATTATTTTAACAGGACATATATTAGAAGCTTTATTTAATAATTTTAAAAAATAGTTATCTATATTTTTTAATATATAATTATTTTTTTTTTTTATTGAATTAATTAAAATTGATTTACCATCTAATTTAGTAATTTTAAAAAATAAAGGACATACTAATTCACAATTACCACAACCAATACATTTATATCTAAAAAATACTATTGTTATCATATTATTTTAAATAAATTAAATTATTTTATAAATTTTATTTTTACAATAAACTTTAAAAGGGATTAAAGTAGTACATATATTATTTTTATTAATACATTTTATATTATTTCTATTTTTATCTTTTAATGATAATATTTTATATTTTTTTACCCCTATTTTATTACCTATTATTAATATTTTATCATTAATTTTTAATTTAAAAGATTTAACATCTATAACCATAACTTTTTTTTTTTTATAATATTTTTTTACTATACCTATAAAAATTTTTTTATTAATTGAATTTGATCCATCTTTATTATTCCATTCACCTATTTTATTACCTAAATAATAACCATTCCAAAATCCTCTATTGTATACTTTTTTTAAATTATTTATCCAATATTTAATTTTATTATTATTATATGTATTATTATAAATAGCTAAAATTGCTTCTTTATAACATTTAGTAGTAATACTTACATATTCAGGTGATTTACCTCTACCTTCTATTTTTAATATATTTATTCCAGTTTTTATTATTTTATCTAAAATATTTATAGTACATAAATCTTTAGCAGACATTATATATTCATTATCTATTAACATATTAAAATTAGATATTTTATCTTTTACTATATATTGTCTCCTACAATTTTGTTTACATGATCCTCTATTAGCAGAAGAATTATAAGAATGTAAACTAATATAACATTTACCTGAAATAGCCATACATAAAGATCCATGACAAAATATTTCAATTTTAATTTTTTTATTTGAAAAACCTTTTATATTTTGTTTATCAATATTATCACATATATATTTAATTTGATTTAAATTTAATTCTCTACTTAATACTAAAGTATCTGAAAACTTTGAATAAAATTTTAATGATTCTAAATTAGTTATATTTAATTGAGTAGATATATGAATAGGTATATTTAATTTATTAGAATAATTAATAACAAAATTATCCATTGCTATAATACCATCTATATTATTTTCTTTTGATTCTTTTATTATTTTTTTTACTAATAATATATCATGATCATAAATAATAGTATTTAAAGTTAAATATTTTTTAATTTTTTTTTTTTTACATATATAAGAAATTTTATTAATATCTTTAATTTTAAAATTATTTTTTGAAGCTCTCATATTTAAATGTTCAACTCCAAAATATATTGAATCAGCTCCTGATTCTATAGCTGCATATAAACTTTCAAAATTACCTACAGGTGATAATAATTCAATATTATTTTTCATATTTTTTAATTAAATATTATTATATATATTAATATATTATATATTATAATTTAATTATTTATTAAAATATTATTAATATAAATATATTCCTCAATAGCTCAATTGGTAGAGCATCTGACTGTTAATCAGAAGGTCGTTGGTTCGAATCCAACTTGAGGAGTATAAAATAAAAAATATTAATTTAAATTAATATAATAAATATTTTTAAAATGTTAAAATATAAAAATTTAATAATTAAAAATAAAATGTTTATAAAATATAAAAATCCTTTATTATATTTTATAAAATTTAATAAAAAATTATTAAATTTAAATAAATTTATAAATAAATATTTTATTATAAAATTTAATAATTTTTTTTGTTTAAATTGTTTTTCTAAAAAAAAAAAATTTTTAGAGATGGATATTGTAAAAAATGTTATTTTATAAAAATTTTTAATATATGTGTATTTAAACCTGAATTATGTACATCTCATTTAAATATAGAAAAAAAAAATTTAAAAAAAGAAAAATTATTTGAAATTCAAAAACATATAATTTATTTATCATTAACAGGTAATATAAAAATTGGTATTACTATTAAAAAATATTTTATTAAAAGATTAATGGATCAAGGAGCTATAAAAGCAATAAAAATAGCTGAAACACCAAATAGATTTATTTCTGGTATAATAGAAAAAACATGTAAAAAAATTATTAATGATAAAACAAATTATATAAAAATGTTAACTAATAATTTTAAAAAAAATATAAATTTATTTAAAATAAAAAATTTATTAATTAATAATTATTTAAATAAATATAAAAAATATATAATTGAAAATAATAAAATTTATACTTTTAAATATCCTATAAAAAAATATCCTAAACATATAAAATTAATAAAATTAGATAAATTAAAAATAATAAAAATAAAATTAAAAGGTATAAAAGGTCAATATTTAATATTTAATAATAATTATGTTTTAAATATAAGAAATCATATTGGATATAATATAAATTTAAAAATTAAATAATAAATATATATATTTATTAAATAAAAATATATTAATGCGGAGTAGAGCAGTTTGGTAGCTCGTCGGGCTCATAACCCGAAGGTCACAGGTTCAAATCCTGTCTCCGCTAATATTTATTTAATTTATTATTAATTTAAAATAAAATGAATATTGATATAATAACACTATATCCTTTATTTTGGAAAAATATTATAAATAATTATTCAATATTTAAAAAAGCTTATATAAAAAAAAAAGTTTTTATTAAAATTTATAATTTAAGAAAATATGGAATTGGTAATAATAATAAAATAGATGATTACCAATATGGAGGAGGTTATGGAATGATATTAAAAATAGAACCTATTTATAGATGTATAAAAGAATTAAAAAAAAAAAAAAAATATGATGATATTTTTTTTTTAACTCCTAATAAAAAAATTATAAATCAAAAAATATCTAAAATAACATCAAAAAAAAAAAATATTTTATTTTTATGTGGATATTTTAAAGGTATTGATCAAAGAATAAGAGATAATTTAATAACTAAAGAATATTCTATAGGTAAATATATATTATCTAATGGTGATATTTCTACATTAGTATTTATAGATACAATAATAAGATTAATACCAGGAGTAATAGGTAATATAAAATCAGCAAAAACAGATTCATTATATAATAATAATATAATAAAAAATGAATATCCATTATATACAAGACCTTATAAATATAAAAATATGAAAGTACCTAAAATATTATTATCTGGTAATCATAAAATAATTAATAAATGGAGAGAAAATAAAAAATTTTAAAAAGGCACCAAGTAGATTTGAACTACTGTAAAAGGTTTTGCAGACCTTTGCCTAACCACTCGGCCATGGTGCCATTAAATAAAATAATAATATAATTATTTATAATTTTTTTTTTTTTTATATATTTTATTAATATAATATAATTATTTATTATTATTAAATTTTTTTTTTAAAAAAAAAAAAAAATGAAAAATAAAATAAGAGTAAGATTTGCTCCTAGTCCTACAGGACCATTACATATAGGAGGATTAAGAACAGCTTTATATAATTATTTATTTGCAAAAAAAAATAATGGTACATTTATATTAAGAATTGAAGATACTGATAAAAAAAGATTAATAAAAAATTCAAAAAAATATATTATAGATTCATTAAAATGGTGTAAAATAAAATATGATGAAGGATATAAAAAAAAAGGTAAATATGGTCCATATATACAATCTAAAAGATTAAATATATATAAAAAATATTTGAAAATTTTAATAAAAAAAAAATTAGTTTATTTTTGTTTTGATAATAAAAAAGATATTATAAAATATAAAAAAAAATATAAAAATTTTTTATATAATTCTTTAACAAGAAAAAAATTAAAAAATACTTTAAATAAAAAAAAGATATTTATTAAAAAAAAATTTAAAAAATATGTTATTAGAATTAAAACACCTAAAAATAAAAATATTATTTTTTATGATAAAATATATGGTAAAATAAAAATAAATACTAATAAAATAGATGATAAAATAATTTATAGATCAGATAAAACACCTACATATCATTTTGCTAATGTTATAGATGATTATTTAATGAATATAACACATATAATAAGAGGTAAAGAATGGATATATTCTACTCCTATACATATTATTATATATAATTATTTTAAATGGAAAATCCCTATTTATATACATTTACCATTAATTTTAAATAATAAAAAACAAAAAATTAGTAAAAGAAATTTTAATATAAAAAAAAATATCTTTCCAATTTATCCTATTAAATCAAAATATAAAAATTTAAAAATTAAAAATAGTTATGAAGAAATAGGTATTTTACCTGAATCTTTATTAAATAAATTATTATTATTAGGTTTTTATTCTAATAAAATTAATAATAATATTTTAAATTTAAAACAAATGATAAAATTATTTACTTTTAAAAATGTAAATAAATCTGATATTATATTTAATTATAAAAAATTATGTTGGATAAATAAAATATATATTAAAAATAATAAAGTAAAAATTATTAAAAAAATTTTTATATTATTAATTAATAAAATTAAAAAAAAAAAAAAATATATTAAATATAATAATATAAAAATTAATAAAATAATTAATTTAATATTAAATAGAATTAAATTAATAAATATTAAAAATATTTGGAATGTTTGTAAATATTTTTTTAAAAAACCTGATAAATATGTTATTAATAAAAATTTAAAAAAAAAAATTATTAATTTTAAAACAAAAATTTTATTTTATTTATTAAAAATTAATTTTTTTTATATAAAAAAAAAAAAAATAAATTTATTTAAAAAAATAAAAAAAATAAATAAAAAATATATAATAATAATATTTAAAATATTAAGAATTTCTATAATAGGTAATTTAAAAGGAATAAATATTATTTATATATTTAAAATATTAAATAATAAAGAAATTATTAATAGAATTAATATATTTATAATTAAAAATAAAAAATTATTTACCAATACAAAATTTAGAAAAAATATTATTTAATATATCATTATTATTAATATTATTACCATTAATATTATTTAAATATTTAATAGAATATTTTAAATCAATATAAATAAATTCAAAAGGTACTTTATTTAAAAAATTTTTTTTAAATTTTTTTATATATTTTAAACTTTTTTTTAATTCTTCAAAATGTCTAATATTATTAATTAATATATTTTTTTTTATTATTTTATTAGGAATTTTTTTATTTAAATAATTTAATATATTATTAATACCAATTTTTTTTTTAGCTGATATAAAAATAATATTATAATTATTAATTTTTTTTTTTTTAAAATTAATATTATTAATATCTATTTTATTAGCTATTAATAATATATTTTTTTTTTTAATTTTTATTTTTTTTAAAAATTTAATTATTTTATAAATATATTTTTTTTTTTTTAATAATAAAATATCAAAAACATAAAAAATTATATTTGATTCTAAAATTTTTTTTAAAGTTTTTTTTATTCCTATATTTTCTATATAAGATTTAGTTTTTCTTAATCCAGCTGTATCAAAAAAATAAAATTTAAAATTATTAATTATTTTTTTACCTTCTACAATATCTCTAGTAGTACCTGGTATATTAGTAACTATAGATTTATTTTCATTAATTAAAACATTCATTAAAGTAGATTTACCAGAATTTACTGGACCTATTATTGATACAAAAAACCCATTATTAATAAATTTATTAATTTTAAAAGATTTTATTAAAATTTTTAATTTTTTTTCTACATATTTAATTTTATTAAGTATATATTTATTTTTTATATTTATATTTTCTTCTAAAAAATCTAATTTTATTTCTATAAATGATAAAATATCTAAAATTACATTTTGAATTTTTAATATTATATTAGATATTTTACTATTAATTAAATTATTAATAGCTATTTTATGATATATTTTATTTTTAGAATTTATTAAATCTAAAATAGATTCTGCTTGTAATAAATTAATTTTTTTATTTAAAAAAGCTCTAAAACTAAATTCTCCATTTTTAGCTAAATTTGCTCCATTTTTTATAATTAAATTAATTATTTTTTTTTGTATATATATAGACCCATGACAATAAATTTCTATTAAATTTTCACCAGTATATGATTTAGGTTTTTTAAAAAATATTATTATTACTTGATCAATTATTTCATTTTTATAATTAATAAATCCATAATTTACAATATTTGGATTAATTTTTTTTATTTTTTTTTTATTTTTTTTAATAAAAATATTTTTAATTATTTTAATACTTTTATTACCTGATATTCTAATAATAGAAATTGCTCCTATTCCTAATGGTGTAGAAATAGCAGTTATAGTTTTATTTATTCTTAAATAAAAATTATCCATAAAATATTTTAAAATTATACGGATGAAGGGATTCGAACCCTTAATTCTATAAAATAGAACTAGATCCTAAGTCTAGTGTGTTTGCCATTTTCACCACATCCGTAAAAATTATTTTTTTTAATTATAAATTATATATTTATTTTAATATTTAAAATGTAATAAACATTTATTTTTATTATTTAATATTTTATATTCTAAATAATTAAAAGAAAATCTAGAAATAATATTTATCCATTTTTTATATTTTAAAAACCATTTAAATCTAATAGAAAATAAGCCATATTTTATATATGAAGCTATAAAAGGATGAGTATGTATAAAAATTATATCATTTTTTTTTTTTTTTAAAAAAAAAAAATTTAAAAAATTTTCTATTTTTTTTATATGAAAAAAAGGAGATTCTATTATATTAGAATTTAAAGTATTATTAATATTATGATTATTATTATAATAAGTATATTTTTCTATATTATTAATATTTAATTCTTGTCTTATTCTATGTCTTGTAATTTGTATTATATTAAATTTACTAGGAGGTAAAATTTTATGTTTATATTTATCTTTTTTCATTTCTTTTTTAAGATATTTATAAATTTTTTTTTTATGTTTATCATTAATCATATCTATACAATCAATTATAATAATACCTCCCATATTTCTTAATCTTATCTGTCTAGCTATTTCTTTCATAGCTATTAAATTAACATTTAAAGAATTAATATTTTTTTTTTTAAAATTCATATTACTATTAATATCAATTACATGTAATGCTTCAGTATGTTCTATTATTAAATATGAACCATCATATAAATAAACTTTTTTACCTAAATATTTTTTTATTTGTATATTTATATTATATTTATCAAATATAGATATATTATTATTATTATAATAATTTATTTTTTTTTTTTTAAAAAAAAATATTTTTTTTTTTAATTCTTTATATAAATAAAAATTATTACAAATTATATATTTATAATTATTATCTAAATTATCTCTTAATAAAGAGAAATAAAAATTATTTTCAGAATAAATTTTATTTATATTTAAATTACATAATATTTTTTTTTTTATTAATTTCCATTTTTTAATTAATATTTTTATTTCTTTATTTATTAATTTAAATTTATTATTTAATTCTATACATGAAGTTCTAATTATAAATCCAAATTTTTTTAAATATTTTTTTTTAATTACTTTTATTATTTCTCTTTTTTTTTTTTTTATTTTTTTAGAAATTAAAATTTTTTTTAAAAAAGGTATTAATATTATATATCTTCCTATTAAATTAATTTTACATGTTAACATAGGACCTTTATTATTAATAGGTTCTTTTAATATTTGCACTAAAATTTTTTGTCCTATTTTAATTTTAATTTTATTTGTATCATTATTTATTTTATTATATAATATTAAATTTAAATTATTACCTATACCTAAATTATAAAAATGTAAAAAACCACATTTAATATAACCTATATCTATAAAAATAGCTTTCATAGTTTTAGATATATAATTTATTTTACCTATAAAAATATCACCTACTGATATTTGATTTTTATTTAATTTTTTATTTTTATAAAATTCTACTAATTTATTATTTTCTAATAATGCTATTAATATATTATTATTTTTTACATTAATTATTAATTTTTTAATCATTTTTTTAAAAAAAATATAAATATTACTTACTTATTAAGTAATATTTATATTTTTTTTTATAAAATTATTATTTTTTTTTTATGAGTAACTATTTTTTTTTTTTTTTATGTCTATTTTTTCTATTTCTTTTTTTTCTTTTATGAGTAGCTATTTTTTTTTTTTTTCTTTTTCTTCCATTAGGCATATTAATAAATATTTAAAATTAATTTTTTTTTTTTTTAAAAATTAATAATATATATATATTTTTATTTATATATTTTTTTTTATTAATTAAAAAAAATTTTATTAAATTTATAATTATATTTTTTATATTAATATTTAATAATTTTTTTTTTTTTTTATAATTAGTATTACACATTAAATTTTTTATTTTCATTTTATATTAATTTATTTTTATATGATTCTATTATATCATTTATTTTTAAATTATCAAAATTTTTTATTATAATTCCAAAATAATTATTTTTTTTAACTTCTAAAACATTTTTATTTAAAATTTTTATTGATAAAATTTCACCTTTATATATAACTTTATTATTTCTTAATATTTTAATATTATATTTTTTATTAATTTTACCATTTAAAACTTTACATCCAAAAATTTTTTTATTTTTTTTATTAAAAATTTTAATAACTTTAGATTTACCTATTATTATTTTTTTTTTTTTTTTATTTAATTTATATTCTTTTTTTTTAAAAAAATTAATTAAATCATATATTACATTAAATATATAAATTTTATTTTTTATATTATTAATTTTTTTTTTATTAACTAGTATTTTAACATTAAATCCTATTATAATACTATTAAAAGTATTTGATAAATTTATATCAGATTCCGTAATATTACCTATAGATTTTTTTATAATATTAATATTTTTAAATTTATTTATTTCATCAGATATAACACATATAGAGCTATCTACATCTCCTTTAATAATAAAATTTTTTTTTTTTTTTTTTTTTGTATATAAAAAAAAATTATTATTATTTACTATTTTATTTTTATTTATTAATAATTTTCTTTTTATAATAATTTTTTTTATTTTTTTTTTATTATTTATAGTTTCAAATTTATTACCAGTAAAAGGAGAACCATTTAATCCTATAATTGAACAAGGATAAGAAGGATAAACTTTATCAATATTTTTATTATTATCATTAAAAATATTTTTAATTTTACCATAATATATACCAGACATTATATATAATCCTTTTTTTAAAATTCCTTTTTTAACTAATAATTTAACTATATATCCTTTTTTTTTATCTAAAAAAGAATCTATTATTATTCCAGAACAATTTAATGTATTTAAATTAGTTTTTAAATTTAATTTTTTTGATATATTAAATATTTTTTTTATTAAATTATCTATACCATATCCATTTTTTATAGATACTTTTTGATACAAATATTCACCTTTTGATTTATTTATTGAAATATTAATATTTAATAATTGTTTTTTAATTAAATCAATATTAGTATTTTTTTTATCAATTTTAGTAAAAACAAATATTATAGGTATATTTTCATTTTTAGCATGATTTATAGATTCTATAGTTTGATTTTTAATACCTTTATCAGAAGATATAATAATTAATACAATATTTGATATTTTTATACTTATACGTCTAATAGATATAAATGATTCATGTCCAGGGGTATCAATAAAAGTTATATTTTTTTTATTTTTTATTTTTACATTGTATATACCAATATGTTGAGTAATGTTACCAAATTCTTTTTTAGTTAAATTAGATTTTCTAATATAATCTAATAAAGATGTTTTACCATGATCAACATGTCCCATTATAGTAACTATAGGAGATTTTAAATATATTTTTTTTTTTTTTTTTTTTTTTTTTTTTTTTTTTTTTTTTTTTTTTTTTTTTTTTTTTTTTTTTTTTTTTNTTTTAAATATTTTTTTTTTTTTTTATTTTTTTTTTTTTTTTTTTTTTTTTTATCAATAAAATTAACTTTATAATTGAATTCATTACATATTAATAAAATTAATTCTTTATCTAATCTATAATTTAAAGTTATTTTAATACCCAAATCTGTACATATATTAATAATTTTAATATATTTTATATTTAAAATTAATGATAAATCATAAACTGTAATAAATTCATATAAATTTATATTTTTTTTTTTTAACATATTATATTAAATTATATAAAAATAACTTTATATAATTATTTTTTATATTCAAAAATAAAAATTTTTTTTTTTAATAAAAAAGAAATTAATTTTATATTAATACCATTTTTACCTATTATTTTTGAAATATATTTTTTTTTAAAATATAAATAAATTTTATTATTTAAAATTTTTTGTTTTTTAATTTTAAAATTATTAAATAATTTTTTTAAAAAAATTATTTTATTTTTACTATAATTTATTAATTCTATTTTTTCATTATTTAATTCTTTAATTATATTTAAAATTCTTATTTTATTTATTCCTATACATGTACCAATAGGATCAATATTATTATCTTTTGAAGATAATACTATTTTAGATTTTAAACCTGGTATTCTAGCTATTTTATTTATAACTATAATTCCTTCATATATTTCAGGAATATTTTTTTTAAATAAATTTTTTATAAATAAATTATTATTTCTTGTTAAAATAATAATAATTTTATTTTTTTTATTTAAAAAAACTTTTTTAACTAAAAAATAATAAAAATTTCCTATTTTAAAAAATTTTTTATAATTTTTATTATTTTTAAAATAATAAAATAATTCATTATCATATTTATCTTTTAAAATAATATAATTATTAAATTTATTTATTACTTTAATATAAATATTTTTATTTTTTTTTTTTTTATAAAATAAATATTTTATTTTATTTATTTTTTTTTTAATATTTTTATTAATTTTTTTTTTAATTAAAAAAATAATTTTTCTATTAAAAATATTTAATTTTATTTTTTTTTTAAAATATTCACCTATATTTTTATTTTTTTTTAATTTATAATAATTTATTTCTTTATAAGAATTATTTATTTTTTTTACAATTAAAAATTTTTTATATATTTTAATTTTATTTTTTTTAAATTTTATATTTATATTATATTTATAAAAATTTTTTATTTTATTTATAATTTTTAATATAGATTTTTTTATAATTTTAAAAATTGATTTTTTATTTATAAAATAAAAATTTTTATTTTTTATAAAATAATTTATTAATTTATCATTATTTTTATTTTTCATATAATATATTTTTTTTTAAAAAAAATTATTAATTATATTATATATAAATTTAAAAAAAATAAAATATATAATTTTTTAAAAATATATATAAAATATAATAAAATAAATTATTTAAAATGGAATATATTAGTAAAAATGGTTTTAAAAAATTAAAAAAAAAATTATTCTTTTTAGAAAAAATAGAAAAAAAAAATATAATTAAACAATTATCTGAATCTTTAGAAAAAGGAGATTTATCTGAAAATTATGAATATATTTCTATTAAAGAAGCATATGAATTATTAGAAATAAAAATTAATAATTTTAAAAAAAAACTTTATAATTTAAAAATAATAAATACTAAAAATATTAAAAAAAAAAAAAATAAAAAAATAACTATATTTAATAAAGTTAAAATAAAAAATTTAAATAATAATAAATTTGAAAAATATAAAATAGTTTCAGAATTTGAATCAAATGTTAATAAAAATAAAATTTCTATTAATTCACCTATTTCTTTATCTTTAATAGGTAAAAAAGTAGGTGATAAAATAAAAATTAAATTACCTAATAATAATAATATTATTAAATATAAAATAATTAAAATTTATTAATTAATTTTATTAAGTTAATATATAAGCCGAATTCTGTATATTTATATTATAAATTAATAAAAAAATATAAATATCTTTATCATTTATCTAGTATATATGTTACCATATATATCAATCTGTCTACCAACCATATTTTTTAATATAATAGAAATAATTTATGGTATTTTGACATTTCACTATACAGAGTTTACATGATTTCACTATTAAAAATTTTTTATAAATTTTTATACATTCTTTCTGTTGCACTTTTCATCATCTTACGATGTATGGATGTTATCCATTGTATTTCTATTTAGTGTCCGGACTTTCCTCATTAATTAATTTTATTAATAAAATTAAAATAATGTGATAAAGAAAATAACTTAATTTAAAATTATTTATATTTAATAATATTATTATTTTTTAAAAAAAAAATTTATTTAAAACTTTAGGTATTTTAATTTTATTTTTTTTTTGATACATTTCTAAAATAGTAATTAATAATCTAGGTATTGAAATACAACTACCATTTAAAGTATGACATAATATTTTTTTATCTTTTTTTTTATAAAAAATATTTAAATTATTACTTTGAAAATTTAAACAATTAGATAATGAACTAACTTCTAACCATTTTTTTTGACCAAAAGAATAAACTTCAAAATCATAAGTTATAGAAGATGTAAAACCTAATTTATTACATGATAATAATAATATTCTAAAATATAAATTTAATGATTTTAAAACCATTTTAATATGATTTAACATATTATTTAAACTTAAATTAGATTTTTTTTCATCAGTAATTTCTATAATTTCAACTTTACCAAATTGATGTAATCTATTTAATCCTTTAACTTTTTTACCATATGAACCAGCTTCTCTTCTAAAACAATAAGTATAAGTTTGTGATTTAATAGGTAATTCTTTAATATTAAAAATTTTATTTTTATATAAATTAATTAAAGGCACTTCACCAGTTGGAATTAAAAATAAATTATCTTTTTTTATATTATATATTTGATTTTTTTTATTAGGTAATTGTCCAGTACCATAAATTGAATTTTCATTTACTAAATAAGGTAATTTATATTCTTTATATCCATATTTATTATTTATATATAATAAATATCTAACCAATGAATTATACAATTTTAAACCAAAACCTGAAAATATAACAAATCCAGTACCACTTATTTCACTTGCTATTTTTGTATCAAAAATTTCAAATTTTTTAGATAATTCTATATGTGTTAAAAAATTTTTTTTATTTTTATTTTTATTTTTATTTTTATATATAATTATATTATTTTTAATATTTTTATATTTATTAAAAAATAATTTATTTACAATATTAGGTATTTTTTCTAAAAATTTATTTATTATTATATTATATTTATTAATTTTTTTTTTAATTTTTTTTCTTTTTTTCTTTATACTTTTAATATAATTTAATTTATTTTTATCATAATTTTTTGAAAAATTATTTATAATATTACAAATAAAATTTTTTTTTTGTATTTTTTTTTTTTTTTTAAAATATAAATTAATTATTTTATTTATATATTTTTTTTTTTTAAAATTTCTTTTTTTTAAACTATTAATAATTTTTTTTTTATTATTTAAAATAAAATATATATTTAACATTATTATTATATTATTTTATTTATTTTTTTTAAATAATATTTTAATAGGTGTTCCATAAAAATTAAATTTTTTTATTAAAATTTTTTCTATATATTTAATAAAATTATTTTTAATATTTTTAATTATATTACATATAAATACAAAACAAGGAAATAATTTATCTTTTATTTGATAACAAAATTTAATTTTTAATACTTTATTATTAATTATTACTTTTTTTTTTTTTATTAAAAATAAAAATTTTTTATTTAAAAAACTTGTTTTAATTTTTTTTTTTCTATTATTATTAATATCATTAATAATATTTAATATTTTTTTAAATATTTTTTTATTAAAATTATATTTTATAGATATAAATAATTTTGGAAAATTATTATAAATATTTAATTTATTTATTTGTTTTTTAAATATATTTAATTTATTATTTTTTAATAAATCACATTTATTAAATATTATTAATAATCCTTTTTTATATAATAAAATTTTATTTAAAATAAATAAATCATTTTTACTAAATTTATTTTTTATATCAATTATTAAAATTGATATATCAGATTCTTTAATTACTTTTATAGTATTTAATAAATAATATTTTTTAATATTTTTATTAAATTTTAATTTTTTAGTAATACCTGGAGTATCTATTAATGTAAAATTAATATTTTTTTTTTTATAATAAAAATATAAAGTATCAGTAGTAGTACCAGATATATTAGAAGTTATACTTTTATTTTTGTCATTAAAAAATTTATTTATAAATGTTGATTTTCCAGTATTTGGAACACCTACAACTGTTAATTTAATATTATTATTATTTTTTTTTTTTTTTTATCTTTTTTTTTTTTTTTAAAAAATTTATATATATCTTTATATAATTTTTTAAATCCTATATTATGTGTAATAGAAATTAAATAATTTTTTTTAAATCCTAATTTATAAAAATCATAATAATTAAATAATGTATTTTTTATATCTATTTTATTAATTATTAAAAAAACATTTTTTTTTTCTTTTTTTAAAATTTTAGATAATTTTATATCTTCATTAAATAAACCATATTTTATATCTACAACAAATAATATTAATTTAGATTCTTTTATTGATATAAAAATATTATTAATTATTTTATTTTTTATTTTATTTTTTTTTTTAAAAAAAAACCCACCTGTATCAATTAATAAAAATTTTTTTTCTTTTATATAAAAAAATCCATAATTTCTATTTTTAGTTATATTTTTTTTACTATTTACTATAGATTTTCTTTTTCTTATTAAAAAATTAAATAAAGTAGATTTACCTACATTTGTTTTACCTACTATTGATATTATATTATCCATTTTATATAATATTAAATTATTAATATTAATTAATATTAATAATTTAATATTTATATTTTTTTTTAAAAATTAATAATTATTTATTTTTTATTAATTTTTTTTTTTTTTTTTTATTTATTTCTTTTACTTTAATTGTTTCTTTTTTTTTTTCTTTTTCTTCTTTATTTTTTTTTATTTTTATTTTTTTTTTAAAAACATAATCTATCATTTCACATAATATTTTTTTAAAATCTTTAAAATCATCTTTATATAAAAAAATTTTATGTTTTTTAAAAATTTGTCTACCACTTTTTAAAAAAAATTTTTTACTTTCAGTAATACTTAAAAAATAATCTCCTAAATTAGTTTCTTTAATATCAAAAAAATATCTTCTATTTCCAGATTCTAATATTTTAGAATATATTTCTTTTTGTTCTTTTATATAATTATTTGATTTATTTTTATCTTCTTTAACCATAAAAATTATTTTTTATATAATATAATTTATAAAAAAAAAACTTTAAAAAAAATATATAATAAAAAAAAATTATATTAATATAAAAAAAAAAATTGAATTTTATAAAAATTAAAAATTATATAAGAATAAAAGTATTAAAAATAATATATATTAAAAAATTTAATAAAGTTTTTAAAGTTAAAAAATATATAAAAAAAAATATTAAATATATTATAAATTTATATAAAAACATATATAATAAAATTTATTTTATTATTAATAATAATAATAAAAAAAAATCATTAATAAAATTAATTAATAAAAAAATTAATAAAATTAAATATAATTTTTTTTTTCAATACGAAGATAAAAAAATTATTAAATATATTTTATATTATAAATTAAAATATAAAAAAAAATTTAATATTTATAAAAAAGATAATATAATATTTTTATATGATTTATATAAAAAAACAAAAATTAATTATAAAAATAATATAAAAATAATAAAAAAATATTTAATTAAATGGAAAATTAAAAGAATTAATTTAATTAATTTAATTATTATAGAAATGGCTATTACTGAATATTTTATTTTAAATAAATTAAATATTAATATTATTATAAATGAATATATTATAATAACTAATATTTATTCTAATAATAAAAGTATAAAATTTATTAATGGTATATTAAATAATATTTTTAAAAAAAAAAATATATATGGAAAATAAATTAAGATTAAATAATTATATATCAAAATGTGGAATATGTTCAAGAAGAAAAGCTGATAATTTAATTAAATTAGGATTAATTAAAGTTAATAATAAAATAATAAATAAATTAGGATATAAAATAATAGAAAATAAAGATATAATAAAATATAATAATAAAGTTATAAAAAAAAAAAAAAAAATTTATTTATTATTTAATAAACCAAAAAATTGTATAACAACAACTAAAGAAAAAAAATATATTAATGTAATGCATTATATACCAAAAATATATAAAATATATAATTTATATCCTGTAGGTAGATTAGATAAAAATACAACAGGATTATTATTAATTACCAATGATGGAAAATTATCTAATAAATTAACTCATCCTAAATATAAAATAAAAAAAACATATAAAATTTTTTTAAATAAAAAAATTAAAAAACAAGATATATTAAAAATTAAAAATGGTATAAATCTTAAAGAAGGTAAAGTTAAAATAAATAATATTATTATAAAAAAAAGTAATAAAAAAAGTATTTTATTAACTATAAATATTGGATGGAATAAAATTATTCATAGAATATTTAATAAATTAAATTATAAAGTTTTAAATTTAGATAGAATTAATTTTGCAGGATTAAAAAAAAAAAAAGAATTAAAAAAAGGTAAATTTATTATTTTATCAAAAAAAATAATAAATTATATAAAAAATATAAATAAAATATAAATTTTTATGAAAGAAAAAAAAAAAAAAATTATTATTATTAATGGACCTAATATAAATAAAATAGGTAATAGAGAAAAAAATATATATGGTAATAAAAATATTAATAATTATTTAAAAATAATAAAAAAAAAATATTATAAAGAATATAATATATATATAAAAATATATAATTATAATTGTGAAGGTAAAATAATAAATGTATTATATGATAATGGATATAGAAAAAAAAATTTAGGATTAATATTAAATGCTGGAGCTTATTCACATACTTCTTTAGCTATATCTGATACTATTAGATCAATTAAAAATAAAATTATAGAAGTACATATTAGTAATATATATAATAGAGAAAAAATAAGAAAAAAATCATTAATATCACCTTATTGTAATGGTATAATAATTGGTTTTGGATTATTAGTTTATGAATTAGCTATAATAAGTCTTATTAATTATAATTATTAATATTTTTAAAATTTTAAAATATTATTATTTATATTTATATATTATATAATAAAGGGGTTGATTAGGTTTTGACATATTAAAATATTTTAAATATTCATATCGTTTTTATATAAAACGTAAAAAAATATAATTATTTAAAATAAAAGGAGAAGACAATATATCTCTTGCTGCTTAATAAATAATTAAGCTTTTACTAAATTATATTTAGAGCAAGATAGTTTATCTAAATTACCTTATAAATTTAGAAATAATAAACATTAATATATAAGGATATATAAAAAATTTTTTATCTATTTAATTTTTTATATATTTAAAACTTAAAATAGATATTTTTTTTTACTTATTTTCTAATTTAAATAGTAAAAAAAAATTATTCTAAATTAGATAAATATGTAAATAATATTTATATATTTTAATATGGACGTGGGTTCAATTCCCACCAACTCCATAATAATAAATATAATATTAATTAATAAATAATAAATATAAAATTTTTTTCTAAAAAAGTTATTTTTTATTATATATAATTTAAATATGAAAAAAATTATAATATTTGTTAATAAAATATATAAAAATAAAAAAAGAATTGATAAATTTTTATTTAAATTTTTTAAAAAGAAAAATATATCTAGAATAAAAATTCAAAAAAATATTAAAAAAGGTAATGTATTATTAAATAATAATAAAATAAAAAAAAAACAATATATTAAAATTAATGATATTATAACTTTTTTTTATAAAAAAAATTTTTTTAAAAAAAAAAAAAAAAAAATAATAAAAAATAAAAATATAAAAATTAAAATTCATTATGAAGATGATGATTTATTAATAATAAATAAACAACCTGGTTTAGTTGTTCATCCTGGACATGGTAATTATAATAATACATTATTAAATTGGTTAAAATATTATTTAAATAAAAATATTAAATTAAATTATAATAATTATAGATTAGGTCTTTTACATAGATTAGATAAATATACTTCTGGATTATTAATAATAGCTAAAAATATTAAAAGTTTTAATAATTTAAAAAAACAATTTTTAAAAAAAAAAATAATTAAAAAATATATAGCATTAGTATGGGGTAAACCTAAAAAATATAAAAATAAAATAAAAAATTATATAGGTAGAAATTTAAAAAATAGAATTAAAATGAATGTATTTGATAATAAAAAATATGGTAAATTATCTATTACTAATTATAAAATTTTAAATTATTTTAATTATTTTTCTTTAATTAAATGTAAAATAATTACTGGTAGAACACATCAAATTAGAGTTCATCTTAAACATATTGGAAATCCTATTTTTAATGATATTATATATGGAGGTAATAAAATTATTAAAAATATTATTTTTAATAATTCATTTTTAATAAAAAAAAAAATTAATAAATGTTTTAAAATTTTATCTAGACAAGCTTTACATGCTTATTATTTAAAATTTATTCATCCTAAAAAAAAAAAAATAATTAAATTTTCTACTAATTTACCTAATGATATAAAAAAATTATTAATTTATATAAAAAAAGAAAAATTATAAATATTTATTTATATATTTTTTTAATTTATTTATATTTTTTTTTTTTTTTTTATAAATAGAAAAAAAACATAAATTATTATTTTTTTTTTTTATATTATATTTTAAAATTTTTTTATTTTTATTATTTATACAATCATATTTAGATATTATTATAATTATTTTTTTTTTATTTATTTTAATTTTACTTTTTTTAATTTCTTTTTTTAAAATATTATATTGATTATAATATTCTTTTAAATTTTTACAATTAATTACTATTAATAAAATTTTATTATATTTTATATATTTTAAATAATAATTACCTATACCTTTACCTTTATAACTATTTTTAATAATACCTGGTAAATCTATAATTTTATATTTTTTTATATATATATTTTTTTTTTTTATATATATTCCAAAATTTGGAATAATAGTAGTAAATAAATAATTATTAATTTTAGGTTTAGATTTAGTTATTAATGATAAAATAGTTGATTTACCTGTATTAGGTAATCCAATAATACTAATATCTATTTTAATATTTAAAATTATATTTATTTTTTTTTTTATTCCATTTTCACCTTTACTAAACTTAATAGTTTTTTGATTTTTAGAATTTTTAAAAAAAAAATTACCTTTACCACCTTTACCACCTAATAATATTTTTTTTTTTTGATTATTATTTTTAATTATTATTTTTTTTTTATCATATTTAATTATAGTATTTATAGGAACATTAATAATACAATTTTTACCATCTTTACCAGTTTTACAATTTTTCATACCATTTAAACCATTACAAGCTTTATAAATATATTTTTTTTTTAATAAAAATAATGAATTTAAATTCTTATTACCTTTTAAAATAATATCTCCTCCTTTACCTCCATTACCACCATCAGGTTTACCTATTTTTTTATTTTTTTTTTTAAAATGTACTTTACCATTACCACCATTACCACTAATACAATAAATTATTATATTATCTATAAAATTATTAAATAACATATTAAAATTAATTTATTTATTTTTTATTTATATTATAAAAAATATAATTTAATAAAATCATAAATAATGATAAATTTTTTTATTTTAAATAAAAAATTTAAAATAAATAAAAAAAAAAAATTAAAAAAAATAATATATTATATTAGTTTAAAAGAAAAAAAACATATTTATAATATAAATTATATATTTTGTAATAATAAATATATTTTATATTTAAATAATAAATATTTAAAAAAAAATAAATTTACAGATACAATATCATTTAATTATTCTAATGATAATAATATTATTTATGGAGATATATTTATAAGTATTGATCAAGTATATTATAATTCTATTATTTACAAAGTAAATTTTAATAAAGAAATGAATTATAACATAATACATTCTTTATTACATTTAATAGGATATAATGATAATAATAAATTAAATTATAATAAAATGTTTTCAATATTAAAAAATATATATATTAAAAAATTTAAAAAAAAAAAAAAAATAAAATATGAATATAAAATATGATATTATTATTGTAGGAGGTGGTCATTCAGGTATAGAAGCTTTGTTATCAACTTATAAATTAGGTGCTAAATCTTTATTAATTACAATGAATAAAAAATTTATAGGTAAAATGTCTTGTAATCCTTCTATAGGTGGTATTGGTAAAGGACAAATAGTAAAAGAAATAGATGCTTTAGGTGGTTATATGGGTTTATTTTCTGATTTATCAATGATACAATTTAGAATGTTAAATAAATCTAAAGGACCAGCTATGTGGAGTCCTAGAGCACAAATAGATAGAAATTTATATATTAAAAATGTATATAATAAAATAAAAAATTTAAATATATTAGAAGATTTAGTAATTAAATTAATTATTATAAATAATAAAATAAAAGGAGTAATAACAAAAAATAATAATAAAATTAAAAGTAAATCAGTAATTTTAACAAATGGAACATTTTTAAATGGTAAAATTTGTATAGGTAATAAATATTATAAAGGAGGTAGATTAAATGAAAAATCTTCATATGGTATTACTAAACAATTAAATAAATATGGAATAACAAGTGGTAGAATGAAAACTGGTACTTCTCCAAGAATTTATAAAAAATCTATAAATTTTAATAAAATGATAATACAAAAAGGAGATATTAATCATGATAAATTTTCTAATATAAAAACTAAAAAATTAAAATATCAAAAAAAATGTTATATAACATATACTAATAAAAAAACTCATAATATAATTAAAAAAAATATATATAAATCACCTATTTTTAATGGATTAATTTGTAATAATGGTCCTAGATATTGTCCATCAATAGAAGATAAAATTTTTAAATTTAATAAAAAAGAATCTCATCAAATATTTATTGAACCTGATGGATGGAATAGTGAAATTTATTATATAAATGGATTTTCTACCAGTTTACCTAAAAAAATACAATATAAAGCTTTAAGAACTATTAAAGGTTTAGAAAAAAGTAAAATTATAGAATATGGATATTCTATAGAATATGATTATTTTAATCCAATTCAATTAAAATTAACTTTAGAAACAAAAAAAATAAAAAATTTATATTTAGCAGGACAAATAAATGGAACTACTGGATATGAAGAAGCAGCAGCTCAAGGGTTAATAGCTGGTATAAATTCTTATTTAAAAATAAAAAAAAAAAAACCATTCATATTAAAAAGAAATGAATCATATATAGGTGTATTAATTGATGATTTAATTAATAAAGGAACAGATGATCCATATAGAATGTTTACTTCTAGTGTTGAATATAGAATTTTATTAAGACAAGATAATGCAGATATAAGATTATCAAATAAAGCTAATAAATTAGGATTAATAAATAATAAAATATTAATAAATATAAATAAAAAAAAATATGTAATTAATAAATTTTTAAATTATTTTAAAAAAAAAAAAATAATTTATAATAATAAAAAAATAACTATTAAAAAATTATTATTAAGACCTAATATTATGATTAATGATATATTAAAATATTTAAAAAATAGTAAAACTATAAAAAAATATAATAATTATTTTATAAAATATAAAAATTTAATTTTAAATGAAATTAAATATGAATATTATATTAAAAAAGAAAAAAAAGGTGTAAAAAAAATGAATAAATTAGAAAATTTAAAAATACCTAAAAATATAAATTATTTTAAATTAAAATCTTTATCTAATGAAGCTAAAGAAAAATTAAATTATTTTCGTCCTTTATCTATAGGACAAGCTTATAGAATAAGTGGTATTTCTCCTTCTGATATAAATGTATTAATTATATATATTAAATAATTAAATTAATAATAATATGTATTCAATAAAATTAAAATATAGAAAAATAAAAAAAAAATATATTAAAATAAATATTTGTGGTTCTAAAAGTGAATCTAATAGATTATTAATTATAAATAAACTATTTAATAATATTAAATTATATAATTTATCAAATTCAAATGATACTAAAATAATGAAAAATTCATTAAATAGTAAAAAAAAAATAATAAATATTAAAGATGCTGGTACTGTTATGAGATTTTTAATATCATATTTTTCAATACAATATAAAAAAAAAAAAATTTTAACAGGTTCATTAAGAATGAAAAAAAGACCAATATTAGATTTAGTTAATTCTTTAAAAAAAATAGGAGCTAATATTAAATATTTAAAAAAAGAAGGATATCCTCCAGTTAAAATAATAGGAGTAAAAATTAAAAAAAAAAAAACTTTTATAAAATCAAATATAAGTAGTCAATTTATAACATCATTAATTTTAATATCTCCAAAATTAAAAAATGGATTAAAAATTTATTTAAAAGGAAAAAAAATTTCATTTTCATATATTAAAATGACTATTAATATTTTAAAAAAATTAAATTTTAAAATTAAAATAAATGATAATATTATTAAAATTAAAAAAAAAAAAAAAAATAAAAAAAAAATAAAATATAATATAGAATCTGATTGGAGTTCAGCTTCATATTTTTATTCTATTATTTCATTATTAAATAATATAAAAATAGAATTAAAAAATTTTAATAAAAAAAGTTTACAAGGTGATAAAATAATATATAAAATATATAATAAATATTTTGGAGTTAAAACTAAATTTAAAAAAAATAAAATAATAATAAAAAATAAAAATAATAAAAAATATTATAAATTTTTAAAATTAGATTTAAAATCAACACCTGATATTGCTCAAACTATAATTTTAACTTGTTCTGAATTAAAAATTAAATGTTTATTATATGGATTAAAAAGTTTAAAAATTAAAGAAACAGATAGATTAAAAGCATTAAAAATTGAATTAAAAAAAATAGGTACAATTACTAAAATTACTAAAAATAGTATAGAAATTATTGATTTTATTAATATAAAAAAAAAAAATATATATATAAAAACTTATAAAGATCATAGAATGGCTATGAGTTTTTCTATATTAGCAATTAATAATAATAAAATTATTATTGAAAATCCAAATACTGTTAATAAATCTTATCCAAATTTTTGGAAAGATTTAAATAAATTAGGTTTTTATTATAAATATATAAAATAATATAATATATAATTTAATTTTTTTTAAATAAAAAAAAAATTAAATTATATTAATTTAATTATTTTTATTTTAAAAATGACAAGTAAATCTGTTTTAAAAAGAGAAAGAAAAAATAAAAAAAAAAAAAAATATAATAAATATATATATAAAAAAGTTAAAAATTTTATTAAAAATTTTAAAAAAAAAATAATTAATAAAGAATTAAATAATTTAATTGATATTAAAAAAAATATTTCTATTATTTATTCAATGTTAGATAAATTAAAAAAAAAAAAAATAATACATATAAATAAATCTTCTAAAATTAAAAAAAAATTATTTAAATTTATAAAAATAAATAATATATTAATATAATATTAATAATTTATATAGCCCATTAGTCTATTGGTTAGGACGTCAGATTTTCATTCTGGAAAGAGGGGTTCAATTCCCCTATGGGCTAAATTAAATATAAATTAAAATATTTATAATTTTTTTTTTTATATATTTTATTATTAACAATTATTTAATTTAAATAATAAAAAATTGTGAAAAATAATTTAAATTTATATAAAATATATAAAAAAATATATAAAATATGGAAAAATAATAATATTTTATATTATAAAAAAAAAAAATATAAAAAAAAATTTATTATTTATGATGGACCACCTTCTATTAATGGTAATCCAGGGATTCATCATATATTTTCTAGAATTATAAAAGATATTTTTTATAGATTTTATACAATGAATAATTATAAAGTAATATGTAAATTAGGATGGGATGTTCATGGTTTACCTATAGAATTAGAAATAGAAAATAAATTAAAAATTAAAAAAAAAGATATAGGTAAAAAAATATCTATAAAATATTATAATAATAAATGTAGAAATTTTGTAAAAAAAAAATTAAAAATATGGGAAAAATTTACTAATAAAATAGGATATTTTTTAAATAAAAAAAATTATTTTATTACTTATTCTAATAAATATATAGAAAGTGTATGGTGGATAATTAAAAAAATTTATAATAAAAAATTATTATACAAAAAATATAATGTATTACCATATTCTCCAATGGCTGGTACTCCTATTAGTTATCAAGAATTAAATTTTCCTAATACTCATAAAAAAATAAAAGATTTATCTATATATGTTTTATTTGAAATTGAAAAAAATAATATTTTTAATAAAATTAAAAAAAAAATTTTTTTATTATCATGGACTACTACTCCTTGGACTTTACCTACTAATTCTGCTTTATTAATTAAATCTAATATTTATTATTATTTAATAAATGTTTATAATAAATATTATAAAAAAAATATTAATATTATTATATCTAAAAAAAATATTAATAAAATATTAAAAAATAATAAATATACAATATTATATAAATTTTTAGGTAAAAAAATAATAGGTATTAAATATAAACAATTAATTAATTGGTTTAATCCTATAATAAATAAAAAAAAAAAAAAAAATTTTTTAATAATTAAGGATAATTTAAATTTAATAAAAGAAAAAATAGGTACAGGTATTATTCATATATCACCTAATTATGGTAAAGAAGATTTTGAAATAGCAAAAAAAAATAATATATCAGATATTTTATTTAAAGATAAAAATAATAAATATCATCAAATAATTGATAAAAATGGTAAATTTATAAAAGAAGTACCTATAGGATTAGGTGGTAAATACATAAAAGAAAATTATTATAAAAATAATAAAAATAAAGTTAATGTAGATAAAATTATAATTTCTTATTTAAAAAAAAAAAAAAAAATATTTAAAATTAAAAAATATAAACATATATATCCACATTGTTGGAGAACTAATAAACCTATTATATATTATCCTATTAAATCTTGGTTTATAAATTTAAAAAAAATTAAAAATAAATTATTAATTTTAAGTAAAAATATAAATTGGTGTACTACTAATTCTATTAAAAATAAATTTATACATTTTTTAAAAAATATTAAAAATTGGAATATTTCAAGAACAAGATTTTGGGGTACTCCTTTACCTATATGGAAAACTAAAAATAATAAAGAATATTTAGTAATAGGATCTTTAAAAGAATTAAATATAAATATAGAAAAATCTATTAATTTAGGATTTATGAAAAAAAATCCATTATTAAAAAATAATAATTATAATAATAATGATTTACATAAACATTTATTAGATAAAATAATATTATCTTCTAAAAAAAATAAAAAAATGTATAGAGAAAAAGATATTATAGATGTTTGGTTTGATTCAGGATCTTCTACATATGCACAATATCATTATCCATTTAATAAAAAAAAAAAAAAATTAATAGATAAAAAAAAAATAATACCTTCAAATTTTATAAGTGAAGGAATAGATCAAACAAGAGGATGGTTTTTTACTTTACATATAATATCTACTATTATATCAAATTCAATTTCTTATAAAAATGTATTACCTTTAGGAATAATTTTAGATAAAAATGGTAAAAAAATGTCTAAAAGTAAAGGTAATACATTAAATCCTTTTAAATTATTAAATAAATATGGTCCTGATTGTATTAGATGGTATATTATATATAATAGTTATCATTGGTTAAATATAAAATTTGATATTAATAATATAAAAAAAATTAAAAATAAATTTTTTAATACATTTTATAATATTTTTATTTTTTTTAAATGTTATTCTAAACTAGATAATTTTAATAAAAATGATAAATATAAAAAAAATTATATAGATTATTGGATAATTTCAAAATTAAATAATTTATTATTAAAAACATATAATAATTATAAATTATACAATGCAACTAATATAGCTAGAGATATATATAATTTTGTTATAAATGATTTAAGTAATTGGTATATTAGATTATCTAGAAAAAGATTTTGGAGTAAAAAATATAATAATAATAAAATTTCAGCTTATCAAACTTTATATATATGCATAATAAATATTTTAAAAATATCTTATCCTATAGCTCCTTTTTTTATGGATTATATATATAACAAATTAAATTATATTAATAATAATAAAAAAAAAAAATTTATTTTATATAAAAAATTCCCAATATATAAAAAAAAATATATTAATAATAATATTGAAAATAATATGTTATTATTAAAAAAATATTCTAATATTATTTTATCTTTAAGAAAAAAAAAAAATATTAAAGTTAGACAGCCATTACTAAATGTATATATATTAAAAAATAATTTAAATAAAAATTTATTAATTAATAAAGAATTATTAATTTTATTAAAAAATGAAGTAAATATAAAAAATATTAATTTTATAAATATAAAAAAAATTAAAATGTATATAAAAAAAATAATAGATTTAAATTATAAAATTTTAGGTCCTAAATATAAAAAAAATATTTATAAAATATTAAAATTTTTTAATAAAAATAAAAATAATAATAAATTAATTGAAAAATTAGAAAAAAATAAATATATATATATTACTTTAAATAAAAAAAAAATTAAAATTTTATTAAATGAATTATTTATAATTTATAAAAATAAAAAAAAAAAATCTATAATGTATAATAAAAATAATAATATTATTATTTTAGATACTAAAATTACAAAAAAATTAAAAAATGAATGTTTTATAAGAGATTTTATAAGAGAAATACAAATATTAAGAAAAGTTAATAAATATAAATTAATAGATAAAATAAAAATTTGTATATATATAAATAATAAAAATATTTATAATATTATAAATAATAATAAAAATAAAATATGTAAAGAAACATTATCAATTAATATTTTTTTTTATAAAAAAAAAAAAAAAAAAAATTATATATTATATAATAATAAAAAAATATTTTTTTTTATTAAAAAAATTTAATTATTATTTTATTATATTAATATTAAATTAATTAATTTAATATATATAATTAATAAGGTATGGTCTCGTAGCTTAGTTGGTTATAGCACTTGACTCATAATCAAGAGGTCGCTGGTTCAAATCCAGCCGAGACCATTTAATTAATTTTATTAAAATTTTTTAAATATTCATTATATATATTTTTTTTTAAATTTTTAATATATATTTTGTTTTTATTTGACATTAATATAAATTTATTTTTAATTTTTTTTTTTTTATAAAAATAATATATATATTTTTTTTTTATATTAATAAATATATTTTTATTTTTTAAAAATAAATTTTTTATTTTATTTATATTAAATTTTTTAATTTTATCTATTTTATTAAAAACTATTATAATTATTTTATTTATAATATTTAATTTTTTTAAAAAATTTATTATAAATAAAATTTTATCAATTAAAAATTTTGATGTTATATCTATTATATGTAATATAATATTAGAATTTTTTATTTCTAAAATAGTAGATTTAAATGATTCTATTAATTGAGTCGGGATTTTTTTTATAAAACCTATAGTATCAATAATAATAAATTTTTTTTTTTTTATATAAAATTTATTAACATTAGTATCTAATGTAGTAAAAAGATTATTATCTACTAATAAATTTTTATCAATTAAATTATTTATTATAGTTGTTTTACCAACATTTGTATAACCTATTAATGAAATTTTTATAATATTTATTCTATTTTTACTTTGTATTATTAATTGGTTTTTAAATTTTTTAAGTTTTTTATTTAAAAAAAATATAGATCTTTTAATTAATCTTTTATCAGTTTCTATTTCTTTTTCCCCAGGACCACGTTGCCCAATACCTCCTTTTTGTTTTTTTAAATGCATCCACATATTTTTTAATCTAGGTAATAAATATCTATATTGTGCTAATTTTATTTGTAACTTTGAATAATAAGATTTAGCTTTATAAAAAAAAATATCTAATATTAATTTTGTTCTATCAGTAATTATACAATTAATAATTTTTTCAATATTTTTAATTTGACTAAATGATAATTCATCATCAAATATAATTGTATCAATAAAATTTTTATTAACATAAATAGATATTTTTTTTAATAATCCTTTACCTATATAAGTTAAATTGTTTGGATTAAATCTTCTTTGTAAAATTTTTTTTTTTACTTTACCATTAAATATTTTTAAAAGTTTTTCTAATTCATTTAAATATTCTATATTTTTTATTTTATCTTTTTTTTTTTTATATAAACCTATTAATATATTATTATTATACATTAATATTTTTTTTTTAAAATATATTTATTATATATAATTAAAATAAATATTAATTTTATATTAATAAATAATATATTATTGACGTAATAACTCAGAGGTAGAGTATTGGTTTCATAACCCAAAAGTCGGGGGTTCGAATCCCCCTTACGTCATTTTAAAATTAAAAATTATAATTATTTTTTTTTAATATTAATTTAATTATGTAATATTTTTTTTTTTTTTAAAAGATATTTAATATTTTCTTTATTATTATTATCTTTAATACAACAATCAACTGGACATATTAAAGAACATTGTGGTACTTTATAAAATCCAATACATTCTGTACATTTTTCTTTAACTATATAATATATATTATTAGATTTAGGAGAATATTTTTTATTTTTATATATTTTTTTATTATTTATATATACATATTTTTTTTTTATATTAGTTCCTTCTGATAATGACCATTTTTTACCTCCTTCATATATAGCTTTATTAGGGCATTCTAATTCACAGGCACCACAATTTATACAATCTTTAGTTATTTTTAATGACATAGTTTTTAATTTTTAAAAAAAAATTATATATTTTATTTAAATTTAATTAAATAAGGGAGAGATGGCAGAGTGGTTTATTGCGACGGTCTTGAAAATCGTTGAAGAATATTAATTCTTCCGTGGGTTCGAATCCCTCTCTCTCCGATTCAATTCTTTTTAAAATAATGATTATTAATAATAATATTAATATTACAATAAATAATTTAAAAAAAATAATAAATATAAAAAATATAATAATAAAAATTAATAATTTAAATAAAAAAATTAATAAAGAAAAAAATATAGAATATATAAAAAAAATTAAAAAAAGTAAAAAAATATATAAAAAAATAATTAATATTTATAATTTTATAATTTTAATTTATAAAGATATTAAAATATTAAATTTAATTTTAAATAATAATATAAAAAATAATTATGAAATAATATTATATAAAAATAAAATAAATAAATTAATTAATAAATTAATTACTATAATTTTTAAAAAAAAATATATTTATAATGCTTTAATATATATATATTCTGGTTCAGGAGGTAAAGATAGTAATGATTGGGTTAAAATTCTTAATAGAATGTATATAATGTGGTCTATAAAAAATAATTTTAAATATAAAGATATTAATAATAATAATATTTTAAACAAAAAAAAAACATCTATAATTAAAATATATGGTAAATATGTATTTGGATTTTTATATGGTGAAAATGGTATACATAAATTAATTAGAAATTCACCTTTTAATAAAAAAAAAAAAAGACAAACCTCTTTAGCTTATGTAATTGTATATCCTATAAAAAAAAAAAAAAAAATAAAAATAAATAAAAAAGATTTAATATTAAATACATTTAGATCAAGTGGGTCAGGTGGTCAAAATGTTAATAAAGTTGAAACTGGTGTTAGAATTAAACATATACCTACTAAAATAACTGTTGAATATACTAAAACAAGATCTCAAATTTTAAACAAAAAAAAAGCTATTAATATTTTAAAATATAAATTATTAAATTTTTTTTTTAAAAAAAAAAAAAAAAAAAAAAATCTCTATTATATTAGAAATTATATTATGCATCCTTATAAATTAATAAAAGATTTTAAAACAGGATATAAGACTAATAATTTTAATAAAATTATTAATGGTAATATAAATGATTTAATATTTGAATATATAAAAAAAAAAAAAATTAAAATTTAATTTTTTTTTTTTTTTTAAAAAATAAAATATATTTTTATTTTTTTTTATATTTATATATAAAAAATAATAAAAACATTAAAATATTAAATATTAATAATATAGAATAGTTAATTATTATTTTATAATAATCAAAAAATCTATCTATTTTATCTTTTAAATATTTATCAAATAGAATTTCTAATATTATATCATATATTAATATATTATCATTATCATTATCATTATAATAATTTATTTCAAACATTTTTTTATTTATTTAGAATTAATAATATTAATTTTAAATTTAGTATTTAAATTTTTTAAAAATTTAATTTTAACATTATAAATACCTATTTTATTTATTTTTTTGTTCATATATATATTGTTACAATTTATAAATATTTTATTTTCTTCTAATTTTTTTTTTATATCTTTCTTAGTAATATAACCAAAAATTTTATTATTTTTTTTTAATTTTACTAAAAAATTAATTTTTATTTTTTTTAATTTATTTATATATAATATATATTTTTTATTTAATTTTTCTAAATTTATATTAATTTGTTTTAATTTTTCATTATTTATATTAATTTCAGATTTAGTAGCTATTACTGCATAATTATTAGGTATTAAATAATTTAAAGCATAACCATCTTTTACTTTAATTATATTATATTTTTCTCCTAATTTTTTAATTTTTTTTTGTAAAATAATATTTATCATATCATTACATTATCATATTAATATTATATTATATTTAAATAATTAAAATTATTATATATTAATAATAAAATAATTAAATAATTTTAAATTTTTATATTAAATTATCTTAATTCATCAGTTATAAATGGTAATAAACCTATATGTCTACATCTTTTTATAGCTTTATTTAATAATTTTTGATATTTTTTTGATGTACCTGTTACTTTTCTAGGTAAAATTTTACCAAATTCATTTAAAAATTTAATTAAAAATTCAGGATTTTTATAATCTATATATTTAATTTTATTTTTTTTAAAAAAACAATATTTTTTTTTTCTTTTAATTTTTATATCTATAGGAGATAAATATTTTATTTTTTTTTTTTTATTCATTTTTTTTTTTAAAATTTAAATAATATTCAATAGCAAATTTATTCATTTTAACAGTTAAAAATCTTATTATACGTTCATCTTTTATCATTTTTAAATTTAATTTATGTATAATACTAACATTAGTTATATATTGTAATAAATAAAAAAAACCATTTTTTTTTTTCTTAATAGTATATGCTAATTTTTTAATTCCCCATTTTTCTTTTTTTATTATATTAGTATTTTTATCAATTAAATAATTTATATATTCATTATAAGAATTTTTAATTTGTTCATCTGATAAAACTGGAGTAAATATTATTAATGTTTCATATTGTCTTTTAATTTCATTCATATTTAAATTATAATAATATATATATATAATATAAAAAAAAAAAAAAAATAATAAAGTAATAGATGAATATAAATAAAAATAAAAAATATTTTTTAAAAATATATAATTCATCAGCTGGAACTGGTAAAACTAATAAATTAATAATTAATTATATAATTTTATTATATAAATATATTAATAATATAAATTTTTTTTCTAAAATATTAGTAATTACTTTTACTAATAAAACTTATATAGAAATTCGTAATAGAATTATAAAATATTTAAAAAAATTATCAAATAAAAATTTTTTTTTAACTAAAATAATATATAAAAAATTTTTAATTTCTTATAAAGAAATAAATAAATATTCTAAAATTATATTAAAAAATATAAATATAAATTATGAAAAATTATCAATATTTACTATAGATAAATTTATTTATAAAATATATAAAAATTTAAATTTTAATAATTATTTATTATATTTTAATAAAAAAAATGTTAATTATATAATAAAAAAAATTATTAATTATGAATTATATAATATATTTTATAATAAAAAAAAAATATATTATAAATATTTTAAAAAATATATATATAAAAATATTAATAAAGGTAATATAAATTTTAAATACAATTTATATAAAAATATAAAATATATTTTTACATATAATAATTTATTATATATTCAAAAAAATAAAAAAAATTTTATTAATAAAATTTTTTTTATTAAAAAAAAAAATAAAAAATATAAAAAAAATATTATAAATATTATTAAAAAAATAAAAAAAAAATTTTTTTTATTTTTAAATAAAAAAAAAATTAAAAAAAAATCTTTTATATATTTAGATATACCTAAAATTTTTAATAAAAAAATAAATATAAATATAATAAATAATATTTTTTATAAAAAAAAATTTTTAAATAAAAGATTAATTAAAAATTTAAAATTAAATATTTTTTACTCTAAAAAAATTAAAAATAAACAAAAAGAAAAAATATTAAAATATAAAAATAAAATAAAAAAATATTTATTAAATTATGAAAAATTTTTAATTAAAATTTCATTAAACTATATTTTATATAATAAAATTATAAATGATAATATATATATATTTTTTTTATATAAGATATTAAATTATATTAATAAATATAATTTTTTAAAAAATAAAAATAAAATATTTAATTTAAAACAAGAATTTTTATATAAATATGAAATAATAGGTAATTTATATAAAATATATTTAATAGATGAATTTCAAGATATTTCTATTAATCAATGGAATAATTTAATTTATTTATTTAATAATATTTTATCTGAGGGAGGTAAAATATATTTTTTTGGAGATATTAAACAATCAATATATAGATGGAGAAATGTAAATTCTATAAAATTATTAAAATATATAAAAAAATTATATAATAAAAAATTTATAAAAGAGATATATTTAAAAAAAAATTATAGAAGTTATTATTATATAATAATATTTAATAATAATTTATTTTCATATATTAATAATTTTATTTTAGATAAAAAAAATAAAAAATTATATAATAATAATATTATACAATTAAATAATAATAAAAATAAAGGTTATATAGAAATAAATTTTTATAAAAAAAATATTATTAATATAATAATAAAAACTATTAATAAATTATTATATAATGGATATAAATGTAAAGATATAATAATATTAGTAAGAAAAAATAAAGATATTGATAATATAATAAAAAAAATTAATAATAAATTAATTAAAAAAAAAATTATAATTTCAAAAAAATTTTATTTATTAAATGATATTATTTATATTAAAATTTTAATACAATTTTTAAAATTTTTTTTTTATAAAAAAAATATTAAATATCGTATTAATTTTATAATTTTATTAGAAAAAATAAATTTTTTTAAAAAAAAAAAAATCAATAATATTATTAATAATATTTTAAAAATAAAAAATATTAAAAATTTTTTAAAATATTTAAATAATTTTAATATATTTATTTCATATAATATTATATCAAAACTAAATATATACGAATTTTTTGAATATTTAATTAAAAAATTAAAATTTAATAAAAATAAATATATAAAACAAATATCTAAATTTTTAGATATTGTTTATAATTATGAAAATAAAAATTATTTTCAATTTTATGATTTTATAATATTTTGGAAAAAAAATAAAAATATATTTAAAATTTATAATTATAATAAAAATATAATTAATATATCTACTATACACCAATCTAAAGGTTTACAATTTAATATTGTTTTATTACCTTTTTTAGAATGGAAAATATTATATGATAAAAAAAATATTAAATTTTTAAATAATATAAAATTATATTTTAATTTTAAAAAAAAAAATATTAAAAAAAAAATAAAAAAATTTTTAATTAATAATCAAATTGATAATATTAATATTTTATATGTAGCTACTACTAGAGCTAAAAAAAAAATATATTTTTTTTTAAAAAAAAATAATTTTAAAAATACAATATATTATTTATTTAAAAATTTTTTAAAAAATTTAAAAATATGGAATAAAAATAAAAAAAAATATTATTTTGGAATATTTTCAAAAAAAAAAAAAAAAAAAAAAAAAAAAAAAAAAAAAAAAAAAAAAAAAAAAAAAAAAAAAAAAAAAATATATATATTTAAATAATTTATTAATTTATAAAAAATTTTTATTTAATAAAAATTTATATAAAAAAAAAATTTTAAAAATTTTTAATTATTTATTTATAATAAAAAAAAAATATAATATTAATAATATATATAAAAAAAATATATCTATTTTTATTAAAAATATATTATATATAATAAATAAAATATTAAAAATTAAATTAAATAATAAAAATAAATTTAAAAATTTATTTTTTTTTTATAAAAAAAAAAATTATAAAAATTATTATTTAATTAAAAAAAATAAAAATAGATATATAATAAAATTTATTTTTAATAAAAATAATATATATATTAAAAAAAATATTAAATTATTACATATTTTAAAAAAAAAAATATATAAAAAAAAAATTAATTATGGTATAATATTAATATTAAAAAATTATAATATTAATTATATATTAAAAATTAATTTATAATTTTTTTTTTTCTTCTTCTTCTATTTTTTTTTTAATAATAGTTAATTCATTTAAATCACCAAAAGTAGATTTTTCTAAATTAAATTTTTTATTATAAAATTTATTTTTTATATCAGGTGATACTATTATTTTTTTATATTTCATATTAATTTCTAAAACTTTAAATTTTATTATTTCATCAATTTTATATTTTTTTTTTTTAATAAATCTATAAGGTATAAAGAAATTTAAAAAATCATAATTTTTATTTTTTAAAAATATACCATTATTATCAATTTTTATTATTTTACCATAATGTATACTATTTATTTTATATATTTTTTTATATTTATTCCATTTATTATATTTAAAATCTTTATGACTTAAAAATATTTTTCTCATATTTAAATCTATTGATATTATTTTAACATCTATTTTATCATTAATTTTATATATTTTAGATATATTTTTTATATTCATATACCAAGAAATTTCATTATTTAATAAATAACCATATATATTTTCATTTAATTTAATTTTTAATCCATAATTATTTTTTAATATTTTAACTATTTTACCTTTATATACTGATCCTATTGGATATTTTTTAATTATTTTTTCCCAAGGATCTTTTTGTAATCTTTTTAAACTAAGATAAATTTTTTTTTCATTTTTATCTATATTAATTATTACACATTTTAATTTATCATTAATTTTTACAAAATCTTTAGCTGTTTTTAATTGATGATTCCAAGACATTTCTGATACATGTAATAAACCTTCAATACCACCTTTAATTTCAATAAAAGCTCCATAATCTGTTATAGCTGTTACTAAACCTTTTACTAAAGATCCAATTTTAATTTTTTCTTTTAATAAATCCCAAGGATGTGTAGTTAATTGTTTTAAACCTAATTGTACTCTTAATTTTTTTTTATCTACTTCAAGAATCATAAAATTATATTTATTACCTACTTTTAATATTTTATAAATATTATCAATTTTTTTCCATGATATATCTTTAATATGTAATAAACCATCTAAATTACCTAAATCAATAAATGCTCCATAAGATATTAAACTTTTTACTTTACCTTCTATTATTTGTCCTATTTGTAATGTTGATATTATATCTTTTTTTTTATCTTCTATATCTTTTTCAATTAAAATTTTATGTGATACAATAATATTTTTAGTTTTTAAATTTATATTTAAAATTTTTACATTTATTGTTTTACCAACATAATAATCATAATCTTTAATAGCTTTTATATCAATATGTGAACCTGGTAAAAAACAAGAAATTTTTTTATATATATTTATAATAAAACCACCTTTAGTTCTTGATATTATAGAACCTTTTAAAATATTTTGTTTTTTATAATCATTTTGAATTTTTATCCATATTTTATATAAATTAGATTTTTCATATGATAATAAACAATTACCTTTATAATCTAATTTAATTATCATTATATCTATTTTATCACCATTTTTTATTTTTTTTTTTTTAAATTCATTTAAAGGTATAATACCTTCAAATTTATATCCAAAATCTATAATTACATAATCATTTAATATATTAATAATTTTACCTTTATATATTTCTAATTCATTTATTTTTTTTATTTTTTTTAAATATTTAAATAATAATTTATTTGTATATTCATTTATTTTAAAATTTAAAAAATTTTTATTCATTATTTTTAAAAATGTTTAATTTTTATTTATTATATAAATAATATTCATTTATTTTATAATATATATTTAATTAATTTAATTATTATATTAATATTTATTTAAAAAAATAATTTTTTTTTAAAAAATTTAAAATTTAAAATGGTAAATAATATTTTAATATATGGTTATCATATTATTAATGAAGCTTTATTATCTAATAATATAAAAATTATTATTATTTTAATAGACAAAAAAAAAAAAAATATAAAAAAATATATTTTATTAATTAATAAATTAATAAAAAAAAATATATCAATAAAATATTTAGATAAAAATAATTTAGATAAAATTTTATATAAAAAAAATAATAATAAAAAAAAAATTAATCATCAAGGATTAATATCTTATATATATTTTAAAAAAAAATATATATTAAATAATATAATTAAAAATAAAAAAAAATTAATAATATTAATATTAGATAATATAAATGATACTAAAAATATAGGATCAATTATTAGAACATCAGTATGTTTAAATGTAAATTTAATTATTATACAAAAAAATTATTATATTTATAATTCAAAAATAATAAAAATTTCTTCAGGAGCTATTTTTAAAATTCCTATATGTAGAGAAAAAAATATAGAAAATACTATTAAATTTTTTAAAAAAAATAAAATAAAAATTATTTCTATTACAGAAAAATCTAAAAAAAATTGTATAAATTATTTTAATATAAATAATATATATAAAAATTCTATTGCTTTAATATTAGGTAATGAAGAAAAAGGAATTTCAAATAATATATTAAAATTATCTGATGATAAAATTAAAATTCCTATATTATATAATAAAATATCTTCATTAAATGTTAGTGTAGCTTGTGGAATAATATTATATGAATTAAATAGAAATTTAAATTTATTATAATTCTTCAAATTTAAATTGTTTTATAAAATCTATATTATTATTAAAAAATAATCTTATATCTTTAATATTATATATAATCATTGCTATTCTTTCAATACCAATACCAATAGCAAAACCAGAATATTTCATATAATTTATTTTAACATTTTTAAAAATTTTTTTATTTACTAAACCACATCCTATTATTTCAATCCATTTTTTATTATAAAAAATATCTACTTCAAAACTTGGATTAGTAAAAGGAAAATATGATATTCTATATCTATATTTAATTTTATTATTAAATAAATTTTTTATTAAAAATAATATAATATTTTTTAAATCTATTATTGAAACATTTTTATAAACATATAAAATTTCTATTTGATGAAACATATTAAATGATGATTTATTAATTGTTTCATTTCTAAAAACTTTACCAAAAGTAAATATTTTAATAGGAGGTTTATTTTTACTCATATATCTAATTTGTATAGAAGATGTATGAGTTCTTAATAAAAAATTTTTATTAATAAAAAATGTATCTTGCATTTCTCTAGATGGATGATATTTAGTAAAATTTAAAGCAGTAAAATTATTCCAATCATTTTCTATTTCTTTATTATTAACTAATTTAAAATTTAAATAAAATAATATATTTATTATTTTATCTATTATTAAAGTAATAGGATTTTTTCCTCCTATTTTATATTTTTTTTTTTTAAAAAAAAAATCATAATTTATGATAATTTTTTTTTTATTTTTATTTTTATTTTTATTTTTATTTATTATATATAAAATTTTTTTTTTTAAATAATTAATTTTAAATCCTAATTTTTTTTTATTTTTTTCTTTTTTTAATAAAAAAAAAAGATTATTTATAATACCATTTTTATTTAAAAATTTTCTTTTTATATATAAAATATCTGATAATTTTATTTTTTTTTTTTTTATTTTATTTATTTCTTTAATATATTTATTTATTTTTTCTATAATTTTCATAAATTAAATTTTAATTTAATTATAAATATTAATAATTTATTATAATATTATTTTTTTTAAAATAAAATTTATGATAAAAAACAAAAATAATTTAAATAAAAAAATAAATTTTATATTTAATAAATATAAAGAAATTTATAATTTAATTATTGGTAAAACAAGATATATTAAAAATAAATATAATAATAAAATATATAATATAATTAACAAAATAATATATTATTATAATATTTATAAAAAAAAAAAAAAAAATAAAAAAGAATTAAAAATTTTATATAATAATAATAAAAATAATTCTAATTTATTATTAGAAATAAATAATAATATAAATAAAATTAATAATAATATAAAAATTATAAAAAATAATATTTTTTCTTTAATAAAAAAAATAAATATAAAAAAAAAAAATAAAAAAATTAATGAAGCAATAATTGAAATTCGTTCAGGTACAGGAGGTAATGAAGCATGTTTATTTGTAAAAGATATATTTAGAATGTATATAATGTATTTTAAAAAAAAAAAAATAAAATATGATATATTAAATATTAATAAAAATAAAATAGGTTATAAAGAAGTAATTTTTTATGTTAAAAAAAAAAAAATTTATAATTATTTAAAATATGAATCTGGTGTTCATAGAGTACAAAGAATACCTAAAACAGAAAATAAAGGTAGATTACATACCTCAGCTATTACAGTAGCTGTTTTACCTAAAATAGGTAAAATTGAATTAAATATTAAAAATTCAGATATTAAAAGATCAACATTTAAGTCTAGTGGAGCAGGTGGACAACATGTTAATAAAACTGAATCTGCAGTTAGATTAATACATATACCTACTAATATTAGTGTAGAATGTCAAGAAGAAAGATCTCAACATAAAAATTATGAAAAAGCTATGATTATATTAAGATCTAAAATTTATGAATATAAAATAAAAAAAAAAAAAAAAAATATAAAAAATAAAAGAAAATTATTAATATCTACTGGAGATAGATCAGAAAAAATTAGAACTTATAATTATCCTAAAAATAGAATTACTGATCATAGATTAAAATTAAAATTATATGATTTAAATAATATTATGAATGGTGAAATATATAAAATTATTAATATTTTTAATAAAAAAAAAAAAAAAAATTAAATTTTATTTTTAATTATTAAAATTATTTTTTTATATATAATTATAAATATTTTTTTATATAAATAATTTAATTCTTTTTTTTTAAAATTACTTAAAACATATTTATTTTGTAATCCATATTTAAAATTATTTCCAATACCTACTTTAATTCTAAAATAATTTTTAGTTTTTAAAACATTTTGTATACTTTTTAATCCATTATGTCCTCCAGATCCTCCATATTTTTTTATTTTAATTTTTCCAAATTTTATATAAATATCATCAGATATAACGATTAAATTTTTATTATTTAATTTATATTTATTTAAAAAATATTTAATAGATATACCTATATTATTCATATATAAATTAGATAATAATAAAAATAATTTTATATTTTTATAATAAAATTTATATATATATCCATATTTATTTTTAAATAATAAACTAATTTTTTTTTTATAAATTAAAGTATTTATTATTAAATATCCTATATTATGTCTAGTATATTTTAATATTTTATTAGGATTACCTAATCCTATTATTAAAAATAATTTTTTTTTCATTTATTTATTATTTAATATAATTAGTTTTTTAAAAATATTAATTATTTCATTATTTATAATTTTAAATTTTAATACTTTATTATTTAAATAAATAAAAATTATGAAATAAGAATTATTATTTAATATATATTTATTAATAATAAAAGAATTATATATTATTCTTTTAATTTTATTTCTTTTTACTGATTTTTTTATTTTTTTTTTAAAAACTATTATATTTATTTTAATATTTTTATTTTTTATATATTTTATTTTAAAATTATTAGTTTTTAAAATTTTACCTTTTTTTAAAACTATTTTAATTTCATTTTTTTTTAATTTTAAAAACATTTTTTATAATTATTTATATTAATTAATAAATTTTATAAATTATTAATTATAAAATAATATTATATATTATATATATAAAAATTAAAAATATAAATATATAATATAATTAATATTGTATTGTATGTAATATATTATATATGTATGAACAAGAAAAAATTAGAAAAAAAAAATTAATAAAAATTAAATTATTAGGTATTAATCCATATCCTTCAAAAATTTATAAAACAAATTATAATATAAAAAAAATATTAATAAATAAAAAAAAAATAATAAAAAATAATATTAATTTATCAATAAATGGTAGAATTTTAAGTATAAGAAATATGAGTAAATCTAGTTTTATAGATATTAAAGATTATACTGATAATAAAATACAATTATTTTATAATATTAAAAATATAAATAAAAAATTAATTAATAAAGAATATTATATATTATTATTTAAAAAATATTTAGATATAGGAGATATAATTTGGATAAATGGTAAATTATTTTTAACTAAAGTAAAAGAATATACTATATTAATTAATAAAATTAAATTATTATCTAAATGTATTTATCCTATTCCTAATATAAAAATTAAAAAAAATAAAATTTATAAAAAATTTAAAAATAAAGAAAAAAGATATAGAATGAGATATATTGATCTTTTATTAAATAAAAAAGTAAAAAAAAATTTTTTAATTAGATCATTAATAATAAAATATTTAAGAAATTTTTTAAATAAATTAAATTTAATTGAAGTTGATACTCCTATATTACAAAACATACCAGGTGGTGCTAATGCAAAACCATTTATTACTTATCATAATAAATTTAAAAAATATTTATATTTAAGAATATCTAATGAATTATATTTAAAAAGATTAATAGTAGGAGGATTTAAAGGAGTTTATGAATTTTCAAGAAATTTTAGAAATGAAAGTATAGATAAAAATCATAATCCAGAATTTACTATATTAGAATTTTATATTTCATATAAAAATTATATATGGATGATGAAATTAATTGAAAAATTATTAAAATATATTTGTAAAAAAACATTTAATAAATATAAAATTAAAATTAATAATAATATAATAGATTTTTCTAAAAAAATTAAAAAAATTAAATTATTTAATATAATTAAAAAATATACTAATTTAAATATTAATGAAAATACATCTTTAAAAGAATTAATAAAAAAATCTAAAAAATTAAAAATAAATATTAAAGAAAATGAAAATACAAAAGAAAAAATAATAGATAATATTTTTAATAAATATTGTAAAAAAAAAATTAAAAAACCTTTATTTATAATAGATTATCCTAAATATATGAGTCCTTTAGCTAAAAGTAAAATAAAAAATAAAAAATTAACTGAAAGATTTGAATTATATATTAATGGTAAAGAAATAGCTAATGCATATACAGAATTAAATGATCCTTATGATCAATTTAAAAGATTTAAAAAACAAAATAAAAAATTTATAGATAAAGATTTTATAAAATCTTTAAAAATTGGAATGCCTCCTACTGTAGGGATAGGTATAGGAATAGATAGATTAATAGCTTTATTTACAAATAATAATAATATACAAGAAATAATATTATTTCCTCAAATGAAATAAAATAAAATAAATATTATTATTATTATATATTATATTATTTTTTATTTATTCATAGAATCTAAAAATTCTTTATTAGTTTTAGTTTTTGATAATTTTTCTTTTATTATTTCTATTGCTTCTATAGAATTAATATCTGATATATATTTTCTTAATATAGACATTTTTTGTAAAGTATATTTATCTAATAATAATTCATCTTTTCTAGTACTTGAAGATATTAAATCTATAGCTGGATAAATTCTTTTATTAGCTATTTTTCTACTTAATTGTAATTCCATATTACCTGTTCCTTTAAATTCTTCAAAAATAACTTCATCCATTTTAGATCCAGTTTCTATCATAGCTGTAGCTATTATTGTTAAAGATCCTCCATTTTCTATATTTCTAGCAGAACCAAAAAATCTTTTAGGTTTTTGTAATGCATTAGAATCAATACCTCCTGATAAAACTCTACCAGAAGTTGGAGTAATAGTATTATATGCTCTAGCTAATCTAGTTATAGAATCTAATAAAATTACTACATCATGTCCACATTCAACCATTCTCATAGATTTTTTTAATACTAAATTAGCTACTTTTACATGTTTTTCTGGATGTTCATCAAATGTAGAATAAATTACTTCTCCATTTACACTTCTTTTCATATCTGTTACTTCTTCTGGTCTTTCATCTATTAATAAAATTATTTGATAAACTTCTGGATGATTTTTATCTATACAATTAGCACAATCTTTAACTAAATTAGTTTTACCAGCTTTAGGAGGAGCTACAAATAAAGCTCTTTGACCTTTACCTATAGGAGCAAATAAATCTATTATTCTAGTAGAAATTGAAGAATTTTTTCCAGATAAATTAAATTTTTCATTAGGAAAAAGTGGTACTAAATGTTCAAATGAATATCTATTAATAGAATAAGATGGTGATCTACCATTTATTTCTATAACTTTAACTAATGGAAAATATTTTTCTCCATTTTTAGGAGGTCTTATTTCACCTTTTATTGTATCTCCTGTTTTCATTCCAAATAATTTTATTTTATTTTTAGAAACATAAATATCATCAGGTGAAGTAATATAATTAAAATCAGAAGATCTTAAAAAACCATAATTTTCAGGTATTATTTCTAAAACACCTTCACTAATTATTATTCCTTCAAAATAATTTTCTTTTTTTTTTTTTTTATCAATAATTTTTTCTATTAAATCTTTTTTTTTATAAATAGTATATTTTTTTATATTTAATTTTTTAGCTATTTGATATAAATCATTTTTATTTTTTTTTTTTAATATATCTAAATTAAACATTTTTTTTTAAATATTTTAAATTTTTTTTTAAAAATTAAATTATATATATATTTTAAATTAAATATAAATATATATTTATATATTATAAATAAAATATGAAAATTATTGATTGTGTTATTATAGGATCTGGTCCTGCTGGATATTCTGCAGCTATATATTTAGCTAGATATAATATTAAACATTTAATATATACTGGTGATATACCAGGAGGACAACTTATAAATACTACAATAGTAGATAATTATCCAGGATTTTCTAAAGGTATATTAGGTATTAATTTAATGAATGAAATGTATAAACAAGCTATAAAATATGGTACAATAGTAAAATATAATAAAATTATTAAAGTTTTTTTTTTAAAAAAAAAAAAATTACATTATTTATATACAAATAATAAAAAAAAAATAATAACAAAAACTGTTATTATAGCGACAGGATCTTTACCTAAAACTTTAAAAATAAAATCTTTAAATAATTTTTTAGGATATGGTATTTCATATTGTGCTACATGTGATGGTATGATATTTAAAAATAAAAATGTAGCTGTAATAGGAGGTGGTAATAAAGCTTTAGAAGAATCTATTTTATTATCTAAAATATGTAAAAAAGTATATTTAATAATTAGAAATAATAAATTTAAAGCTTATAAAATATTAATAAATATAATTAATAAAATTAAAAATATAAAAATATTATTTAATTATATAGTAATTAAATTTTTAGGTAATAAAAAATTAAAATATATAAATTTATTTAATAAAATAAAAAATAAAATAAAAAAAAAAAAAGTTTCAGGTGTTTTTATAGCTATTGGTAATTATCCTAATACTTCAATATTTAAAAATAAAATAAAAATGGATAAAAATGGATATATAATAACTAAAAATAAAACTACTAAAACTAATATACCTGGTATTTTTGCAGCTGGAGATGTTCAAGATAAAATTTATAAACAAGCTATAACTTCTGCTGGGTCAGGATGTATGGCTGCTTTTGATGTTGAAAAATATCTTTATTACAATAAATATAAATAAAATTAAAATAATAAATTTATTATGAAAAAAAATATATTTGATATTTCTTTATTATCAAAAGATGAAAAAATAAAATTTTATATAAATAAAAATTTTTTTAAATTATTTATTTATAATAAAGAAGATTTTTTAAATCCTAAAATTAATTTAATTTTAAAAAAAAAAAATAAAAATAATTTAATTATATTAAAATTTTATTTTAAAGGTATTATTACTCTTTTTTGTGATATTACTAATAATAAATTTATTTTTAAAATTAAAAAAAAAAAAAAATTAAATATTATGTTTGGTAAAAAAAAAATAGAAGAAGAAAATAATTATTTAATATTACCATTTTATTATAAAAAAATAAATATTTCTAAATATATATATGAAAGTATTATATTAATGTTACCTTTTAAAAAGATAGATCCAAAAATAAAAAAAAAATATATTAAAAATATTAATAAATAATATTTATTAATTATATTTAATATAATAATAAAAATAAATAATATTAATTAATATGGCTCATCCTAAAAAAAAAATATCTATATCTAAAAAAAAAAAAAGAAGAGCAAATTATAATAGTAAATTTAAATTACCTTTATTATTTTATAATAAAAAAATTAAAAAATATAAAAGTTATCATAATATAATTATTAAAAAAAAAAAAAAAAGATAAAATTTATTATTATAAAAATAAAATAATTAAAAAAATATAATTTTTTAAATTATAAATAAATGTTTTTTTTATATTTAATTTTATTTAAATATAAACCATAAGTAGGTACATTAATATTAATTTTAATATTATTATTTTTAATTTTATATATTAAATCATATATTGTTATTTTTTCTAAACCTATTTCTATACAAATTGAAATAATGAATCTAACCATTTTTCTTAAAAATCTATTTGATTTAATAAAAAAATAAATATATTTTTTTTTATATATCCAATATGCATAATATATATTACATTTATAATTTTTTTTTTTTTTTTTATCTTTTTTTGAAAATAATAAAAAATTTTTTCTATTAATAATAATATTAACTGCTTTATTCATTAAATTAATATTTAATTTTTTTTTATAGTTAAATAACCAATATAAATTATTATAAAAAGGATTTTTATAATAAGAAATTATATATTTATATATTCTATATTTAACATCAAATCTAGCATGAATATTATTTTTTACTTTTAATAAATCATATATAGTAATATATGAAGAAATTAATATATTTATTTTATATAAAAATTTTTTTTTATTAATTATATTATTATAATCAAAATGAGCAAACATTAATTTAGCATGAACTCCACTATCTGTTCTACTAGCACCTATTATATTAATTTTTTTTTTTAAAATTATTGATATATTTTTTTCTATTTCTTCTTCTATAGTTAATTTATTAGGTTGTTTTTGCCATCCATTATAAATATATCCATTATAAGATAATTTTATAAAATATCTCATATATTTTAAATATTTAATCCTATTTTTTTTAATTTTTTTAAAATTAAAATATTTTTTTTTTTTTTAAAAAATTTTTTTATATTATAAATATTTTTTTTACCAAAATTATTATATTTTATTTTTTTATTTTTTATATCATTTAATAATGTATTAAAATTTTTATATTTTTTATTTATTTTTTTAGAAATATATTTACCTATATTAGGTATACATAAAGAAAATAAAATATTATAAAATTTTTTATTTTTTTTTGATAAATTTATTTCATTTAATATTCTATTTATTTCATTATCAGTTATTTTAATTTTTTTAAAATCTTTTTTTTTTAAAAAAAATAAATCAGATAAATTATTTAATTTTTTATATAAAAATAATTTATTAATTATATTTTTATTAATTTTTATATTCATTGCTTCTTTACTTAAAAAATGTTTTATTTTTTCAATAATTTGTTTTTTACATTTTTCATTATTATTACAATAATATATTTTATTTTTTTTTTTTAAAAAATTATTACAACTAGGACAATATAAAGGAAAATTAATATATTTATAATTTTTTATTTTTTTTTTATAATTTAAATTTTTAACAATTTTAGGTATTATATTACCTGATTTTTTAATTATTATTTTATCATTAAAAGATAATTTATATTTATTAAAAATATTACTATTATATAATGAAGCTTTTTTTATATTTGTTCCATTTATTATTATAGATTTAAAATAAACTACTGGAACAATAATACCAGTTTTACCTATATAAAAATAAATTTTTATAATTTTAGTAATAAAATTTTTATCTTTAAATTTATAAGCTATACACCATTTATGAAATATATTATTATATTTTAATTTATTTTTTATATTAAAATTATTTAATTTAATTACTATTCCATCTATTGGATATAAACTATTATATTTATTTTTTTCCCAATAATTAATATAATTAATAATTTCTTTATTATTTTTACATAATTTATAAGATTTTTTTTTAAAATTAAAATATAAATATTCTAAAAACTTAATTGTTTTAAATTGATTATTAATTTTAATATTATAATTATTATTATTAGTATATATATAATATGGTATAAAATCTAATTTTTTTTTAATATAAATATTATTCTTTTTATTATTATGTATAATACCATTAACTGCACTTCTAGGATTAGAAAATAATTTTTCTCCATTTTTTTTTTGATAATTATTAATAATAATAAAATTTTTATTTGAAAAAACAATTTCACCTTTAATATCAAAAAATTTTATATTTTTTATTTTTTTAATATATTTAGGTATATTTTTAATATATAAAATATTATTAATAACTATATTACCATATATACCATCACCTCTAGTAATAGCATTATTTAATTTACCATATTTATATATTATACTAATAGCTATACCATCATATTTTAATTCACATATATAATCATTTTTTTTATTTATTTTTTTATCTATATTATTTTTCCATTTTAAAAATTCTTCTTTATTATATACATTTTTTATAGAATACATTTTATAAATATGTTTAATAATTTTAAATTTTTTTAAAAATAAATTATTATTTAATTTTTTAGTAGGTGAATATTTATAAAAATAATTATATTTATTTTCTAATTTTATTAATAAATTAAATTTATTATCAAATTCATAATTTGATATTTTAGGTTTATTAAGTATATAATATCTATAATTATGATAATTAATAAATTTTGATAATATAATAATATATTTTTTAATTTTTTTATTCATTTATTTTAATAATTTTTAATATTCTATAATTATTATTAATATCTTTTTTAAAGATATAATAATCATTAAAAAATTTTTTTTTTATAAAATTATTAATTTTTTTTTTTATAAAATTTGATATTTCAAAATATATAATACCATTTTTAAATAATTTTTTTTTATAAAAATTTAACATTATTTTTTTATAAAAAATAATATTATCATTATTTAATACAAAAATAGATTTATAAGGTTCATATATTATATTTTTATTTATATATTTATAATACTCTTTATAAGATATATATGGTGGATTACTAATAATAATATCAAAATATGGTAATTTTTTAAATAATATTTTATATTTAATTTTATTATTTAATATATTAAATTTAATAAATTTAATATTATTAATATTTAATTTATTATATAAAAAATTTTTTTTAGCTTTTAATAAAATTTTATTACTATAATCTATAACAAATAAATTACTATTACATATATTCTTTTTTATATATATTGATATACAACCACTACCAGTACATATATCTAAAATATTTAATTTTTTTTTTTTTTTTTTATTAATAAAATCTTTTATTATTAATATTACTAATTCTTCAGTTTCTTGTCTAGGTATAAAAATATTTTTATTTAAAAATATTTTTATACCTAAAAAATATGTATGTTTTATAATATATTGTATAGGATATTTAAATATTAATTTATTAATAGATTTAATAAATAAAATATAATTTTTAATATTTATTTTTTTTTTAATAAAAAAAAAATAATAAATATCATTAAAATTACATTTTAATAAATAAGAAAATAAAAAAAAAAATAATTTATATAATTCATCAAAATTATAAATATTAATTAATTTTTTAATAAATAAATTATAACAATAATTTATATTTATATTTTTTTTATATTTCATATTAACTTACCATATTATTATAATTTTATATATTATATAATTTTTTATTTTTTTTTTATAATATAATAAAAAAAAATTTATTGTTAAATAATATTATATTTTATATTTTATTTAGTAAATTTACTTACTATTTACTATATTAAAAATTAAATAAATAAAATATAAAATTATTTTTTTTTACTTTATTTAATTTAAATTATACCTGAACCTATTAACTCATCATTAATATACCATACTATAAATTGTCCTGGAGTTACAGCAAATTGACTTTTATAAAATTTAACTAATATTCCTAAATCTAAAATATATAATAAAGCTTTTACCATATTAGTATTATATCTTATTTTACACATAACTTTTATTTTAAATTTATTATTAATTAAATCTTTTCTAAACCAATGTATAGTATCTTTTTTAATAAATAAACTTTTTTTATATAATTCAATATGATTCTTTTTACAAACATATAATATATTTTTTTTTACATTTTTATAAAATAAAAATAAAGGATATTTATTACCATTAATATTTAAATGTTTTCTTTGTCCTATAGTAAAATAATAATAACCTAAATGTTTAGCTATTTTTTTAGAATAATAAATATTTTCATATTTATTATTTTTTTTTTTTTTTATATTTATTCTTTTTTTAGAAGAAATATAATATGTATCTCCTATTTTTTTTTTAAGTTTTTTTTGTAAAAAATTAATTAAATTTACTTTACCTACAAAACATAATCCTTGAGATTCTTTTTTATATTTATTATAAAAATTTAATTTTAATGCTATTTTTCTAACTTTTTTTTTAGTTAAATTTCCTAATGGAAATAAACTTTTAGATAATTGATATTGATTTATTCTACATAAAAAATAAGATTGATCTTTTTTAAGATCTATACCAGTAAATAAACAAAAAAATTTTTTTTTATTAATAAATATAACTTTTTTTCTAACATAATGACCAGTAGCTATATAATCAACATTTAATTGTAATGATTTTTTTAAAAAAATACCAAATTTTATTTTTTCATTACAAATTATATCAGGATTGGGTGTAATACCTTTTTTATAACCATTAAACATATAATTAATAACATTATTATAATATTCTTTTCTTAAATCTAATATATAAAATGGAATATCTAATTTATTAGCTATTAACATAGCATATCTAATATCTTCCCATAAACAATCATCGTTTGACCAATTATACATAAAAATACCTATTACATAATAACCTTTTTTTTTTAATAAATAAGCTGATACACTTGAATCAATACCTCCTGACATTGCTATAGCAACTTTTATCATAAATTAAAAATATTTTTTAAATTTATTATAAAATGAATTTTTAATATTTTTTATAGGTAAAAAATTTTTATCATTTTTTATTTTTTTAAAAAATTTTTTTTGTTCATAATTAATTTTTTTAGGTATCCAAATATTAATATTAACTATAAAATCTCCATATCCATAACTATTTATTGAAGGTAATCCTTTACCTTTAAATATAATTTTTTTACCAGATTGAGTACCAGAATTAATTTTAATTTTAATTTGTTTTTTATTATTTTCTAAATAATTTACTAATTTAATAGTACCTAATATAGCTTCTGGTATAGATAAATATAAATTATAATATATATTTTTACCTTTTCTTTTAAATATTTTATGTTTAATTTCATTTATTAAAATAATTAAATCTCCTGGATTACCACCATAAGGAGCTTCATTTCCTTTACCATTTATTTTTAATTGTATACCTTCTGTTACTCCTGAAGGAATTTTTATTTTAATTATTTCTTCTTTTTCTACTAATCCTTGATAATTAGCATTTTTAGGTATAAAATTTATTATTTTACCTATTCCTTTACAAAAAGTACATTGAATAGTTGTTTGCATTTTACCTAAAAATGTATTACTAATATTAGTAATTATTCCTGATCCATTACAATTAGGACAATTTTTATATTTTATTCCAGGAGAAACTTTCATTCTTTTAACTTTTATTTTTTTTTCAATTCCTTTATAAATTTCTTCTAATGTTAATTTAATTTTTATTCTTAAATTATTACCTTTTATTTTTTTTTTTTTTTTAGTATTAGTATTTAAATTAAATTCTGTAAATCCTTCAAATTCATCATTAAAAATATCACCAAAATTTGTAAATATATCATCTACATTAATATTAGTTTTTGAATAATAATTATTATCATTATTAAATTCAGAAAAACCAAATTGATCATATTTTTCTCTTTTACTAGAATCACTTAAAACACTATATGCTTCAGCTGCTTCTTTAAATTTTTCTTCAGCTATTTTATTATTAGGGTTTTTATCTGGATGATATTTAATAGCTAATTTTCTATAAGCTTTTTTAATATCATTTAAAGAAGAATTTTTAGAAACCCCTAAAATATCATAATAATCTTTCATAATAAGATTTTTTTTTTATTAAAATTATTTAAATATTATTTACCTACTATTACTTTAGTACAACGTAATATTCTATCATAAATAAAATATCCTTTTTCTAATATTTTAACAATTTTATTTTTCATTTTTTTATCTTTTTTTTTTTGTAAAATAGCTTCATGATAATCTAAATTAAAATTATCACCTATTTTTACTTTTATTTCTTTTAATCCATTATTTTTTAATATTTTTTTAAATTTTTTATATATTAAAAAAATACCATTATTACTTTTTATATTTTCTTCTTTTATAAAACGATCTAAATCATCTAATATTGGTAAAATATCATTAATTATTTTATAATTATAAATTTTAAATAAATTTTTTTTTTCTTTATCATTTCTTTTTTTATAATTATCAAATTCAGCTAATATTCTAATATATTTATCTTTTAAAATATTGTTTTTATTTTTATATTTTTTTATTTTTTTTTTAAATAATAAAATTTTATTATTATTTTTTTCTTTTATTTTTAACATTTTTATATAAATAATATTATTTATTATATTAATAATAATATTAATTATATAAAAATAAATAATATTAATATTATTTTATTACTATATTATATATCTTCTATAAGAAAGAATTTTATATTTTAAAAAAAAAATATATGATAAAAAAAAATAAATTAAAATTAATGAAAACTTTTAAACAAAGAAAATATTCTATATTAATAAATAAATATTTAAATAAAATATTTATATTAGAAAATAAAAATAATTTTAAAAATATATTTATTACAGTAATATATGTATATATTAATATAAATTATAGTTATTCTAATATATATATTACAATATATCCAGATATATATAAAAATAAAATATATAAAAATATAAAATTAAAAAAAAAATATTATAAAAAAAAATTATCATTTTTTTTAAAAAAAAAATTTAAAATTCCTGAATTAAATTTTTATTTATCTAACAAAAAAACTTTAGAATTCATTTATTTTACTAAAAATTTTTTTTAATAATTAAAATATTTTTTTTTTAATAATAAAAGTTTTTTTTTTATATCTTTTTTTTTTTTTTTTTCTAATTTAATAATTTTTTTAGGTGCTAATAATAAAAATTTTTTATTTTTTATTTTTTTTTTAATTTTTAATAAATATTTATTATAAAATAAAATTTTATTATATATATTATTTTTTTCATTTAAAATAATAATATTTTTTTTTAAAATAAAAAATTTTATTTTTTTATAAAAAAATAAAATATAATTATTTTTAATTTTTTTTTTAAATTTTATTTTTTTTATAAATGATAATTCATTAATTAATTTAATATATATTATTTTTTTAATTTTTTTTTTATATTTTTTTTTTATATAAATATTATTTTTTTTTTTAATAAATTTAATTTTTTTTAAATATTTAATTAATAAAAATGTATTATTAAATTTATTTATAATTTTTTTATTAAATTTTAATTTTTTATTTTTAGGCCATTTTGAAATAATAATGTCTTTATTATTTAATTTAAATTTTTTATTTAAAATATTATTAATATATTCTGTTATAAATGGAATATAAGGATGTAAAATTTTTAATAAAATATAAAAATAATGTAAAGTTTTTTTTTTAAAATTATTATTATTTTTTTTTTTAAAATACTCTAAATAAATAGAACAAAAATTTTTTTTAAATAATTTATATATTAAAATATATGATTTATGAAATTTATAATTATTTAAATAATTATTTAATTTATATATTTTATAATTTAATATATTATTAAACCATTTTATAATAATTTTATTATTATTTTTTTTTTTATTTTTTTTAACTTTATTATTTATAATTAAATTAAAAGCATTCCATATTTTATTAATAAAATTTCTACCTTTTATTAACATTTTTTCATCAAATATAAAATCATATTCATTATTAATATTTAAAATACCTATTCTTAATACATCAGCTCCATATTTATTTAATAAAAAATATAAATTTTTATAATTACCTAATGACTTAGATATTTTTTTTTTAAAATTATCTCTTACTATACCAGTAAAATATATTTTTTTAAATGGTATTTTTTTAATAAAAAAAATACTAAACATAATCATTCTTAATACCCAAAAAAATAATATATCATGACCTGTTACTAAAATATTTATAGGGAAAAAATAATTAAAATCAATATTATTAGGTTTATTTATTCCATTTAATACTGAAATTGGTAATATCCATGATGAAAACCAAGTATCTAAAACATTATTATCTTGTTTAATTAAATTTAAATTAATTTTTTTTTTTTTATATTTATTTTTTATAATTTTAATAACTTTTTTAAAATTATTTGCTACAATTTTATTTTTTTTATAATAAAATATAGGTATTTTATGTCCCCAATTTAGTTGTCTTGATATATTCCAATCTTTTATATTATTTATCCATTTTAAAAATAAATTATTATATTTATTTATAGGATAAATTTTTATATTTTTTATTTTTTTTAATGTTGGTTTAATAAACTTATTCATTTTTAAAAACCATTGATTAGATAGTCTATTTTCTATTATTGTATTAGTTCTATCAGAAAAAGCTATATTACTAAATATTTTTTTTTTTTTAATTAAAAATCCTAATTTATTTAAAATTTTACAAATTTTTTTTCTTGCATAAAAAATATCTTTACCTTTTAAAAACATACAATTTTTATTTAAAGTACCATCTTTATTAAAAATATTAATAATATTTTTTAATTTATATTTATTTTTTTTATAAATATTAAAATCCTCATAACTATGAGCTGGAGTTATTTTTACACATCCTGTACCAAATTCTTTATCTATTGATTTATCCATAATAATAGGTATTAATCTATTTACTATAGGTATTATTAATTTTTTATTATTATTATTTATAATTTTTATATATCTTTTATCAGTTGGATTAATACATACTGCTATATCACCAAAAATTGTTTCTGGTCTTGTAGTAGTAATTATTAAATAATTTTTTTTATCTTCAGTAAAATATTTTATATAATATAAATAATTTTTTTTTTTCTTATATATTATTTCTTCATCAGATATTGTAGTTTTAGCATAAATATCCCAATTTACTATTTTTTTTTTTTTATATATCATTCCTTTTTTATATAATTTTATAAAAATATTTATTACTGATTTATAATTATTTTTATCCATAGTAAATTGTTCTCTATTCCAATCACAAGAACATCCTATATTTTTTAATTGACTAATAATTATTTTTTTATATTTATTAGACCATTTTAAAAATATTTTATAAATTTTTTTTTTACTTAAATTATTAATATTTATTCCTTTATTTTTTAATAATTTAATTATTTTAATTTCAGTAGCAATAGAAGCATGATCAGTACCAGGTATCCAACATACATTATACCCTAACATTTTATATTTTCTAGCTAAAATATCTAAAATAGTATAATTTAATATATGACCTATATGTAAATCTCCTGTAATATTAGGAGGAGGTAATAATAAATAAAATGATTTTTTTTTTTTATTATAATAAGAATTAAAATATTTTTTTTTTATCCATTTATTATATATAATTTTATTATTTTTTTTAAAATTATAATTTTTTTTAATATTCATAAAATAAATTTTTAAATGAGATATTTAAATTTTTTTAATTATATTTATAATAATCTACTAATTGTATAATAGACATTATTGATGAATCTCCTTTTCTATAACCAACTTTTAAAATTCTAGTAAAACCACCGTTTCTATTTTTAATTTTATTTAAAACATCATTAAATAATATTTTAATAATATTTTTATTTTTTAATTTACTAAAAACAAATCTTTTAATATGTAAATTATTTTTTTTTATTTTATTTAAAATAGGTTCTATAAATTTTTGTAATTCTTTAGCTTTACTTAAAGTAGTATATATAGATTTATGTATTATTAAAGAACATGACATATTAGATAACATATTTTTTCTATGTGAATATTTTCTACTTAAATTTTTTTTTTTTTTAAAATGTTTCATAAATTATTTATTTTTATTTTATATTCATTTCAAATTTTAATTTTTTTTTTTTCATTTTATCTATTAATTCTTTTAAAGATTTTTTACCAAAATTTTTTATATTTAATAAATCTATTTTTTTTAAAATTACTAAATCTTTCCATGTATATATTTTATAATTATTTAAACAATTTATAGTTCTAACTGAAAAATTTTCTGTATTTAATTTAGTATTTAATATTTTTTTTATTTTTAAATAATTATCATCATATTTTTTAATATCATTTTTATTTTTATTTTTATTTTTATTTTTATATATATAAAATTTTTTTTTTTTATAAAAAATATTAAATATTTTTATTAAAATTTTAGAAGATTTAATTAAAGCATTAATAGGTTTAATAGATCCATCTGTTAATATTTTAATTTTTAATATTTCTAATTCTTCTTCATTTTCATAATTATTTATATCAATATTTTTAATTTTAAAAGATACTTTTATAATAGGAGTATAAAAACTATCTATTGATATAAAATCTTTATATTTTTTTTTATGTTCAGAATCAACATATCCTTTACCTTTATTAACTATTAAATAAATTTTTAATTTAACATTTTTTTCTTTATTACATATTATTAAATCTTTATTAATAACTTCAAAATATTTAGAAAATTTATCTATATAACCAGCATATATTTTTTTTATTTTACTATTTATATTAATTTTAATTTTTTCTTTAGTTATATTTTTTTCTTTTATATTTTTAATTTTAAATCTTATTTGCTTTAATTTTAATACTATTTCAGTTACATCTTCTATTATTCCTTTAATTGAAGTAAATTCATGTTTTATATTATTAATTTTAAAATAACTAATAGCATAACCATATAAAGAAGATAATAAAACTCTTCTTAAAGAATTACCTATAGTTATACCAAAACCACTATTAAGATAAAAAAGTTTAAATATTCCTATATTATTAGTATTTTTTAAAATTAAAATTTTTATACTTTTACTTTTTTTTTTAATACCCATATATTTTATTTAAATTTATTTAGAATATAATTCTACTATTAATTGAGGATTAATTTTTTCATCTATATCATTAATATTAGGTAATTTTAAACATTTAGCTGACATTGTTTTTTCATCCCATTTTAACCAATCTTTAATATATTTTTTTTTATTTATTAAAGAATTAATAATATTAATATTTTTTTTCATTTTATCTTTTAATGATATAATATCTCCTATTTTTATATTAAAAGATGGTATATTAATAATTTTATTATTAACTTTAATATGTTTATGCGTTACTAATTGTCTAGCAGAAAATCTTGATATTGCATATCCTATTCTATAAACTACATTATCTAATCTCTTTTCACACATTTGTAATAATAAATCACCTGTTATTCCTTTTTTTTTATAAGCTATATTAAACATTCTTTTAAATTGTTTTTCTAATATACCATATATATATTTTACTTTTTGTTTTTCTAATAATTGTATTGAATAATTTGATTTTTTACTTATTCTTTTTCTAAATAATCCATGTTGTCCAGGTGGATATTTTTTTCTTTTATAATATTTTTTATTACCATATATAAATTCTCCAAATTTTCTAGAAATTTTATTTCTAGGTCCTATATATCTTGACATTTTTATTTATATTTTATATTATTTATTATTTTATTTATATTCTTCTTTTTTTAGGAGGTCTACAACCATTATGAGGTAATGGGGTTCTATCTTTAATAGATAAAATAGTTATACCATTATTACTAATAGTTCTAATAGCTGAATCTCTACCTGATCCTGGTCCTTTAATAATAATATCAACTTTTTTAATTCCTAATAATATACATTTTTCTGAAATATTTTGAGCTGTTATTTGACCAGCAAAAGGGGTATTTTTTTTAGATCCTTTAAATTTCATTTTACCAGAAGATGACCAATATAAAATATTACCTATTTTATCTGATAAAGATATTATCATATTATTAAAAGTAGAATGTATATATATATTACCATAGTATATATCTTTTTTAATTTTTTTTTTTTTTATATCTTTTTTTTTTTTTATATCTTTTTTTTTTTTCATATTATAATTAAATTATCTATTAATTAATTATTTTATAACTTTTTTTTTATTAGCTATAGTTTTTCTTTTACCTTTTCTAGTTCTTGAATTATTTTTAGTTTTTTGACCTCTTAATGGTAAATTTAATCTATGTCTAATACCTCTATAACAATTTATATCTTTTAATTTTTTAATATTAAATTGTATTTCTGAACGTAATTCACCTTCAATTTTAATATTATTAAAAATAAAATTTCTTATATTATTTAATTCTTTATCTGTCCAATCTTTTACTTTTTTATTAATATCTATATTATTTAATAATAATATTTTTTTTGAAGTACTTAATCCTATTCCATATATATATGTTAATGCTATAATTCCTTTTTTATTATTAGGTATATTTATTCCTGATATTCTAGCCATATTTAATATTAATTTAAATTTTTTATTTAACCTTGTTTTTGTTTAAATCTAGGATTTAATTTATTAATTATTCTTAAAATACCTTTTCTTTTAACTATTTTACAATTTTTATTTCTTTTTTTTAATGATGATACTTTTTTCATATTTTTTTTTATTAATTAATTTAATTATTTTTATTTAATTTTTTTAATTAAAATCTATATTTAATTCTTCCTTTTTTAATATCATATGGTGAAATTTCCATTTTTACTTTATCTCCAGGTAATATTTTTATATAATTTCTTCTAATTTTACCTGATATATGACCTATTACTATTAATTTATTTTTTAATTTTACTTTAAACATAGCATTAGGTAAAGATTCTATTACAATTCCTTCTACTTCAATATTTTTTTGTTTAACCATTTTTTTTTTTAAATTTTTTATTAATATTAATATTATTAATTATATTAATTTTACTACCATTACTTATTATTTTTTTATAAGCATTTTTACTAAATTTATCTGCATATATAATTATTTTATCTTTTAATTTACCATTAGATAATATTTTAATTTTTTTTTTTTTATCTATAAATTTTAATAAAATTAATAATTTTTTATCAATAATTTTATTTTTTATTTTATTTTTATCAATTATTTTCTGTATAGTATTTAAATTTAAAATAAAAAATTTATTTTTTTTATTTTTTTTAAATACAAATTTAGGTATTCTTTTATATAATGGAGTTTGTCCACCTTCAAAACCTATTTTTTTAGAATATCCTGATCTAGATTTTTGACCTTTATGTCCTCTTCCACAAGTTCTTCCTCTACCAGATCCTATTCCTCTTCCTAATCTTTTTTTTTTTTTTATTGATCCTTTTTTTGGTTTTAATAAATATAATACCATTTTAATTTAAAATTTAATATAATATAATATTTAATATATATTTATAAATTTTTTTAATGCATAAAAAGTAGCTTTTAAACAATTATATATATTTGTAGATCCTATAAATTTAGAAAATATATTTTTTATACCTACTAATTCTAACATTATTCTAGCTGAACTACCTGCTATTACTCCTGTTCCTTTTTTTGCTGGATATAAATAAATTTTAGTACTACAATATTTAAAATATTGTTCATGTGGAATAGTATCATTAATAATAGGTATTTTAATTAATTTTTTTTTAGCTTTTTCACTAGCTTTAAATATTGAATCAGTTATTTCTTTTGATTTACCCATTCCATATCCTACTATACCATTTTTATTACCTTTTACAATAATTGAACTAAAACTAAAATATCTTCTACCTTTAGTAACTTTACAAACTCTTTTAATTTTTATTAATTTATCTATTAAATTAAGATTATTTGGATTTATAAAATTTTTTTTTTTAAAATTTAACATTATATAATATATATATTAATTATATTATATTAATATACCATTTTTTCTTATTTCTTCTATTAAATATTTAATTCTACCATGATAAATATATTTTTTTCTATAAAAAAATGCTTTTTTAATTTTTTTTTTTTTCATTTTTTTAGATATTATTTTACCAACTATTTTAGACATTTCAATTTTAGTAAGTTTTTTATTTTTTTTTTTTTTTTTATATTCTAAAGAAGAATATGATAAAATTGTTTTACTATTAATATCATCTATAATTTGTATATATATTTCTTTATTACTTCTAAATATTGATATTCTAGGATTATTTTTATTACCAAATTTTTTATATTTTTTTTTCATGTTTTTTATTTATTTTAAACTGATTTACCAGTTTTTATAATTATTTTTTCATTTTTATATCTTATACCTTTACCTTTATAATGTTCTGGTTTTTTAATTGATCTTATTTTAGATGCTACTAATCCTAATAATTGTTTATCAATACTAAAAATATTAATAATAGTATTAATACTAGAATCTTTAATTTTTTCTATATTTATTAAAATATTATCACAAAATTTAAAAACTATTTTATGAGTAAATCCTACATTTAAATATAAAATATTATTAATACATTCAGCTTTATATCCAATACCTACTAAAACTAATTTTTTATTAAATCCTTTATTTACACCTACAATCATATTATATAATAACATTCTATAAAGTCCATGTAAACCTTTATATTTTTTATTATTTTTATTTTTATTTATAACATAAATTTTATTATCTATTATTTTAATATTTATATTTTTTTTTTTTTTTGTTTTAAAATACCTAATTTACCTTTTACATATATATATTTTTTTTTAAAATATATATTAATATTTTTAGGTATTTTAATAAATTTTTTACCTATTCTAGACATTATAATTTTTTTTTAATAAACTACACATAATATTTCTCCTCCTATTTTTTTTTTTTTAGCTTCATATCCAGTCATTATACCTAAAGATGTAGATATTATAGAAATACCATATCCATTTAAAACTTTAAAAATATTTTTACATTTTAAATATTTTCTTAAACTAGGTTTACTAATAATTTTTATTTTTTTTATAACTGAATTATTATTTATATATTTTAAATATATAATAATTTTTTTTTTATTATCATTATTATAATTATATATTTTATAACTTTTTATATAATTATTTTTATATAAAATTTTTGTAATATTTAAATAAATTTTAGAATAATTTATTTTTACATAAGAATGTTTAACATTACAAGCATTTCTAATAGAAGTTAAATAATTACTAATATTACTCATATTTTATTTATTTATTTAATTTAATTTTTTTTTTACCAACTAGATTTTTTAATACCTGGTATAAAACCATTTGAAGATAATCTTCTAAATTCTATACGAGAAATACCAAAAAATCTTATATATCCTCTAGATCTTCCAGTAATACTACATAAATTTTTTAATCTTACAATAGAAGCATTTTTTGGTATCTTTTGTAAAGATAAATATTTTTTTTTTTTTTTATAAAAATTTCTTTTTTTATAATATTTTTTAAATAATTTTATTCTTTTTTTTTGTCTAGATTTTAATGATTCTTTTGCCATATATATTTTTATTTTTAAAGGGTAATCCTAAATATATTAATAAATATTTAGATTCTAAATTTGATTTAGCATTTGTAACAATACTAATATTCATACCATATATTCTTTTAACTTTATCAAAATCAATTTCTGGGAATATTATATGTTCTTTAATACCTAAATTATAATTACCATTACCATCAAAACTATTATCTTTAATACCGTTAAAATCTTTTGATCTAGGTAAAGCTATTGATATTAATCTATCTAAAAATTCATACATTATATTATTTCTTAATGTTACCATACAACCAATAGGAGTACCTTTTCTTAATTTAAATCCATCTTCATCTTTTTTAGATAATCTAAAAATAGATTTTTGACCTGTTATCATATTTAAATCATCCATAGTATCAAAAATATATTTTTTATTTTTTACTGCTATACCTACTCCAATATTAATAACTATTTTTAATAATTTAGGTACTTGCATTTCATTTTTATATTTTAATTTTTTTATTAATAATTTAACTATTTTTTTTTTATATAATATTTTTAATCTTGGTATATACATTATTTATATATTTTTTTTTTTTTATATAATAAATTATCATATAATATAGTTTTAGATTTTTTACATATTCTATATTTTTTACCATTAATATATTTTATTCCTACTTTAGTTATAATTTTTAATTTTGGATCTTCTATAGATATATTTGAAATATCTATTTTAGATAATTTAAAAATTATTTTACCTATTTTATTAATTTTATTTTTTTTTATATGTTTTTTTATTATATTTATATTTTTAATATATACTTTTTTTTTTTTATTATTTATTTTTTCAATTATTCCTCTTTTACCTTTATTTTTACCTGATATTATTATTATATTATCTCCTTTTTTAAATTTAAACATTTTTTTTTAAATATTAATTAAATTACATAATTAGATAAAGAAATTATTTTCATATATCCTTTATATCTTAAATCTTTAGAAATAGGACCAAATATTCTAGTTCCTTTAATTTCTTTATTTTCATTTAATAAAATACATGCATTATCATCAAATGATATATATGTACCATCTTGTCTTTTAATTTTTTTTTTTACTCTTACAATTACTGCTTTATATATTTGTCCTTTTTTAATTATACTTTTAATAAAAGTTTTTTTTATAGTAACTACTACTATATCACCTATAGTAGCATATTTTTTATTAGAACCACCTAATACTCTTATTATTAAAACTTCTTTAGCTCCTGTATTATCTGTAACTTTTAATTTAGATTCTTGTTGTAACATAAATATTTATATTTTATAATATAATAATATTATTTTTTATTAATAATTTCTTTTATTATCCAACATTTTTTTTTACTCAAAGGTCTAGTTTCCATTATTTTAACATATTGTCCTTTTTTAGTAATATTTTTTTCATCATGTACAAAATATTTTTTTTTTTTAAATATTTTTTTTTTATATTTTTTATGATTTTTTTTTTTATTATAATAAACTATTCTAGTTTTATTCATTTTATCACTTATTATTATTCCTTCTCTTATTTTTCTATTATTTATTTTATTTTTCATTTACTTAAAAATTAAAAAAAATTATTATATATTATATATTTTGTTTTAATAGGTAATTTTTTTGAACATAATCTTAATGCTTCTTTAGCTATTTTTTCAGATACACCATTAATTTCAAATAAAATTTTACCTGGTTTTACAACAGCTACAAAATATTCTACATTACCTTTACCTTTACCCATTCTAACTTCTTGTGGTTTTTTTGTAATAGGTTTATCAGGAAATATATTTATATACAATTTACCATATCTTTTCATATATCTAGTAGCAGCTACTCTAGCAGCTTCTATTTGTCTCTCAGTTATATATTTAGGTTTATCTATTGATTGTATACCATATTTACCAAAATTTAATTTATTACCTCTTTTAGTAAAACCTTTCATTTTACCTTTTTGTTTTTTATTATATTTTTTTTTTGCCATTTTTTTTTTTAAAATATTTTTTTTTATTAAAAAATATATTTTTTTTTTTAAAAAAATATTTTTTTTTTTTAAAAATATATTTTTTTTTTCTTTTTTTAAAAAAAAATTTATAAAAATGTTTTAAATCTTTATTTTTATTATATATTTCACCTTTCATTATCCATACTTTTACTCCTATTTTACCATATTTAGTATTAGCTTCATAAAATCCATAATCTATATTAGATCTAAAAGTAGAAATTTTTATAAAACCATCTTTATATATTTCAGTTCTAGCCATTTCTGCTCCATTTAATCTACCAGAAATTCTTATTTTTATTCCATTAATATTCATTTTCATTGAATTTATTATAGACAATTTTATTGATCTTTTATAAGAAATTCTATTTTCTATTTGTCTACAAATATTTTTTGCTACTAATAAAGAATCTATTTCAGGATTAATTATATCTATTACATTAATATAAATATCTATATTTAGATTTTTAATATTATTATTTTTTTTAAAATAAAAAAAATTTTTTCTATTATTATTAACAATTTTTTTAATTTTTTTTTTTAAAAAATTTACTTCACTTCCTTTTTTACCTATAACAATAGCTGGTCTAGATGTACAAATATTAATTAAAATTTTATTTATAGTTCTTTCTATTAAAATAGTTGAAATACAAAATTTATTTAAAAATCTATTATTAATAAAATTTCTAATTAAATAATCTTCAGTTACATTTAAATAATAATTGTTAAACCATAAAGATTTCCATCCATGTATTATACCTAATCTATTTGATATAGGATTTGTTTTTTGTCCCATTATTTTTAATTATTTTTTTTTTATTTCTAATTTTATTAAACTTAATCTTTTTCTAATTTTATTTATTCTACCTTGAGAAACATATACAAATTTTTTTATTATTCCAGAACTATTAACTATTATATTATATATATATAAATATTTAATATTATTTTCTCCTGTTTTAATTTTATAATTAGAAATAGTAGATAATATTAATCCAATTAATATTTTAGATTTTTTAAAACTTATATAATTATTTAAAATATTAATAGCATCTAATACAAATTTACCTTTTATTAAATTAGTTAATGTTCTTAATTTTCTAGGTGATATATTAACATTTTTTAAAAAACTAAAATATTTTTTTTTTTTTATTTTTTTATTTATTATTGAATATATTTTTTTTCTTTTACCCATTATATTAATTTAATTTATAAATATTATTTTTTTTTTTTACTTGAATGACCTCTAAAAATTCTAGTAGGTGAAAATTCTCCCAATTTATAACCTACCATTTCTTCTGTTACAAAAACTGGTATAAATTTTTTACCATTATGAACTAATAATGTATTACCAATAAATTCAGGTGTTATAACAGATGATCTAGACCAAGTTTTAATTAATTTTTTATTATTTTTTTTTTTATTATTTTCTTTAATTTTTTTAATTAATTTATAATCTACATAAGGTCCTTTTTTTAATGATCTTGGCATTTTTATTTATTTTTTTTTTTTATAATAAATTTAGATGATTTTTTATTTTTTTTACGAGTTTTATATCCTTTAGAATATATTCCTTTTTTATTTTTAGGATGACCTCCTGATGATTTACCTTCACCACCTCCCATTGGATGATCAATAGGATTCATAGCAACACCTCTAGTTCTAGGTCTAAATCCTAACCATCTTTTTTCTCCTGCTTTTTTTAATTTTATAAATTTATGATTATTATTAGAAATACTACCTATTGTAGCCATACAATTTAATAATATCATTTTTTTTTCATTAGAAGATAATTTTAAAACAGCATATTTATTATCTTTAGATAAAATTTTAGAAAAACTACCAGCACTTCTAGAATATATAGCTCCTTTACCTGGTATACTTTCTATACAACATATTATAGTACCTAAAGGTATTATTGATAAAGGTGCTGAATCACCTAAATGAAATTTAGATTTTTTTTTACTAGATATAATAACATCACCTATTTTTAATCCATTAATTGATAATATATATTTTTTTATACCATCTTCATAAAATAATAAAGATATAAAAGATGATCTATTAGGATCATATTCTATTGTTTTTACTATAGATTTTATATCATATTTATTTCTTTTAAAATCTATTAATCTATATTTTTTTTTATGACCACCTCCTCTATGTTTAACAGTTATTCTACCTAAATTATTTCTACCTCCATATTTATTTTTACCAAAAATCAATTTATTATACTTTAATCTCTTTTTTTTTATTTTTTTCATTTTTATTTTTATTTATTAAAAATTTTTTAATATTAATTTTTTTATTAAATTTAATCATAATTTTAAATATTTTTACTATTTTATTTTTATTTTTTTTTCTTTTTTTTATATAAAAAAATTTTTTTTTTTTTTTTTAACATTAATTATATTAATTTTATTAATTTTTATTGAATAATTAATATTAAAATATTTTTTTATTTCAATTTTATTTACTTTTTTATTTTTAATTAAAAAAGTATATATATTATATTTTTTATATAAAAAAAAACTTTTATTTGTTTTTAAAGGATATATTAATAATATTATCATTTTTTTTTAATTATATTAATTATATATTTATCAATATCATTACCTATAAATATTATATAATCAGAAAATAAAAATTTATATAAATTAATTTGATTTATATTATTAATATTAACATTTTTAATATTTTTTGAAGATATTAATAATTTTTCATAAATTCTATCTGTAATTATTAAATATTTTTTATTATTAATAATTTTAATATTTAAAAAATTAAAATATTTAATAAAATATTTAGTTTTATGAGATAAAAAATAAAAATTTTTTATAAAAAAAACTTTATTATTTAATATTTTATTAGAAATTAAAATTTTTTTAACAATTTTATAAATTTTTTTATTTATTTTTAATTTATAATTTCTTTTTTTAGGACCAAAAACTCTACCTCCACCTCTAAATAAAGGATTTTTAATATCTCCTTTTCTAGAATTACCTGTACCTTTTTGTTTATTTATTTTTCTAGTACTACCTTTTACTTCACTTCTTTCTTTAGTTTTACTATTATTTTTTCTTTTATTATTTAAATAACTTTTAATATAAAGATATATTATATGATCTTTATTTTTAATATTATTAAATTTTTTAAAAATTTTTATATTTTTTTTTATAATTTTACTATAATTATTTTTTATTTTCATATTTTTTTTTAATTATTAAAAAATTTTTATTATTTCCTGGAACTGATCCTTTAATTATTAAAAAATTATTTTTTAAATCTATATCTAAAATTTTTAAATTTTTTATAGTTACTTTTTTATTACCCATTCTACCAGACATTTTCATTCCTTTTATTACTTTTGATGGATAAGTACCAGCTCCTATTGATCCTGAAGTTCTTAATCTATTATGTTGTCCATGAGTTTTATCACCAACTCCTGAAAAATTATATCTTTTAACTACTCCTTGAAAACCTTTACCTATTGATATACCAGATATATCAACTTTTTCTCCAATTTTAAAAATATTTAAATTTATATATTTTTTATTTATATATTTTAATATATATTTTTTTTTAATTTTATTAAATTCTATTATTTTTTTATAAAATTTTTTTTTTATCTTTAAAAAATAACCCATTAAAGGTTTATTAACTTTTTTTATAATATTATATCCTAAAATTAAAGAATAATTATTATTATTATTTTTTTTAATTTCTAATATTTTATTAGGATTAGAATAAATAATAGTACATGGATACAATATATTTTCTTTAAATAAATTAATCATTCTTAATTTATTACCTATTATACCTATCATAATATATTAATTTAAGTTTTAATTTCTACTTCTACTCCACTTGCCAATTCTAATTTCATTAATTCATTTATAGTAAATGAATTAGCTTTTAATATTTCTAAATATCTTACATGATTAAATAATTCAAATTGTTCTCTTGATTTTTTATGTACATGTGGAGATCTTAATACAGTAAATTTTTTTTTTTTAGTTGGTAATGGTATAGGTCCATTAATTTTAACACCAGTTAATAATATAGTTTTAATAATTTTTTTTATTGATTTATCTAATAATAAATAATCATATGATTTTAATTTAATTTTAATTTTTTGATTCATTTTTTTTATATTTTATTTTCTATTATATTATTTAATATGTTATTAGGTATTTCTTCATAATGAGAAAAACTCATATTATATGTAGAATTACCAGAAGATAAAGTTCTTAATACAGTAACATAACCAAACATTTCTGATAAAGGTACTAATGAATTTATAATTTTATTATTATTTTTATCTATAATATTCTTTATTATACCTCTTCTTTTATTTATATCACTTGTTATATTACCTAAATTTTTATTTTTACATATTACTTTTAATTTCATAATAGGTTCCATTAATATAGGATTAGTTTTTTTAGATGATTTTTTAAATCCATTTTTTGCTACTATTTCAAAAGATAAAGAATCTGAATCTACTGAATGATAAGATCCATCTAATAATACTATTTTCATAGATTCAATTTCATAACCTAATAAAGGTCCTACTTTCATAGAATATTTAAAACCCTTTTTAATTGATTTAATAAATTCTTTAGGTATATTACCACCTTTTACTTTATTTATAAATTTTAATCCTTTTTTTTTATAAGGACCTATTGTAAATAATATATCAGCAAATTTACCTCTACCACCAGTTTGTTTTTTATATATTTCTCTATGTTTTATTTTTTTTGTAATTTTTTCTTTATATTCAACACTTGGATTACCTTTATTAATATTTATATTATATTCTCTTTTAATTCTATCTATAATAATATCTAAATGTAATTCACCCATTCCAAATATAATAATTTGTCCTGATTTATTATCTATTTTAACTTTAAAAGTTGGATCTTCTTCAGAAATTTTAGATAAAGCTAAATTTAATTTATCAATATCATATTTAAATTTAGGTTCAATAGCAATACCCATAACAGGTTTAGGAAATTTTATATTTTCTAATATAATAGGAAAATTTTCATTACATAAAGTATCTCCTGTTTTAATATCTTTTAATCCAACACCAGCAAATATATCACCAGCATATATTTTATTAATTGGAATTTGTTTATTAGCATGCATTTGATACATTCTAGTAATTTTTTCTTTTTTATTTGATCTAGTATTTAAAATATAATCTCCTATTTTTAATGTACCTGAATACACTCTAAAAAATATTAATTTTCCTACAAATTTATTAGTAGATATTTTAAAAGCTAAAGAACAAAATTTAGATTTTTTATTAGGTTTTATAATATATTTTTTTTTATTAATTTGATTTATACCAATTATTTTTTTTGATTTTAAAGGAGAAGGTAAAAACATACATATAGCATCTAAAATAGGTTGTACTCCTTTATTTTTAAAAGAAGAACCACATAAAATAGGTATTAAATTTAAATTATATGTATTTTTTTTTATTACAGAAATTAATTCATCATTTTTAATTTTTTTTTTACTTAAAAATTTATTCATAATTTCTTCATCATATTCTGATAAAGTTTCTAATAATTTTTTTTTATATTTATTAAATATATTATTCATATTATTAGGAATTTCTTTATAATTATATTTCATACCATAATTATCATCTTCCCAAATAATAGATTTTTCTGATATAATATCTATTAATCCAATAAATTTTTCTTTTTTTATTAAAGGTAATTGTAAAATTATTGGATTACTATTTAATTTTTTTTTTATTTGTTTACAAACATTAAAAAAATCTGATCCTTTTCTATCCATTTTATTAATATATCCTATTCTAGGTATTTTATATTTATTAGCTTGATACCATATAGTTTCTGTTTGAGGTTCTACACCATCTACAGAACTAAATAAAATTACAATACCATCTAATACTCTAAGTGATCTTTCTACTTCTACAGTAAAATCTACATGACCAGGTGTATCTATTATATTAATATAATATTTATTATTTTTATAATACCAATTACATCTAGTTGCAGCTGATGTTATTGTAATTCCTCTTTCTTGTTCTTGTTCCATCCAATCCATTGTAGTATTACCTTCATGTACTTCACCAATTTTATGATTAATACCTGAATAAAATAAAATTCTTTCAGTAGTTGTAGTTTTACCTGCATCAATATGAGCAGCTATTCCTATATTTCTTGTATATTTTAAATTATTCATATTTTATTTAAAATTTTAAATGAGAAAATGCTTTATTTGATTTAGCAATTTTATTAATTTCATTTTTTCTTTTAATAGATTCACCTATACCATTATAAGATGATATTATTTCATTAGCTAATTTATTAGACATATTTAAACCTTTTTTTTTTTTTGAATAATATATTAACCATTTAATGGATAAAAACATTTTTTTTTTTTTACTAATTTTAATAGGAATATTATAAGTTGACCCACCTATTTTTCTATTAATTATTTCATATTTAGGAGATATATTTTTTAATGATTTTTTAAATATATGCAAAGGTAATATTTTTTTATTTTTATATTTATTTTTAATTATTTTAATAGTTTTATAAAAAATTTTATAAGCTAAATTTTTTTTACCATTTTTCATTAAAATATTAACAAAATAAGTTATTATTTCATCATTAAACTTATAATCTCCATTATATATTTTTTTTTTATATTTTATTTTTCTCATCTTTTTTTATTTTTTTAGTTCCGTATCTACTTCTACTTTTTTTTCTATCTTTTACTCCTTCACAATCTAAAACACCACGAATAATATGATATCTTACACCAGGTAAATCTTTAACTTTACCTCCTTCAATTAATACCATAGAATGTTCTTGTAAATTATGACCTTCACCTTTTATATAAGCATTTACTATTTGACCACTTACTAATTTAACTTTAGCTACTTTTCTTAAAGCTGAATTTGGTTTTTTAGGAGTAGTTGTATAAACTTTAATACAAACCCCTCTTTTTTGTGGTGAATTATTTAATGCAGGTGATTTTTTTTTTTTTTTTTTAAAAATTCTTTTTTTAATTATTAATTGTTGTATTGTTGGCATATTTATTTTATTTTTTTTTTTTTTTTATATATTTAAAAGTTGATAATAATATAGGTTTATTTTTAATAATTGCTATATTATGTTCATAATGAGCAGATAAAGATTTATCTAATGTTTTATATGTCCATCCATCTTTACTAATTTTTATTTTATATGTTCCTATATTTACCATTGGTTCTATTGATAAAACCATACCATTTTTTAATAATTTACCTTTATTTTTAATTCCAAAATTAGGTATATAAGGTAATTCATGCATTTTTTTACCTATACCATGTCCTACTAAATCTTTAACTACATACATTCCTTTTTTTTTTATATATTTATTTATATTATAACCAATATCTCCTATTCTATTACCTTTTTTACATTTTTTTATTCCTATATATAATGATTTTTTAGTATAATATAATAATTTTTTTTTAATTTTAGATAATTTACCAACTCCAAATGTATATGCATGTTCTCCATAATAATTATTCATATAAACTCCACAATCAATAGATATTATATCACCTTCCTTTAATATTTTATTTCTAGGTAATCCATGTACAATTTCATCATTAATAGATGTACAAATAGTATTAGGATAATTATATAATCCTAAAAATGCTGGTTTACCACCATTATCAATAATATAATCATAAGCTATTTTATCTAATTTTAATAAATTAATACCTGGTTTAATATATTCAGAAATAATACCTAAAGTTTTAGATGTTAAAATAGAACTTTTTTTTATTAATTTTATTTCATTATTATTTTTAATTAACATTTTTTTTAAAAAAAATTATAAAATAAATAAATCTTAATAATTTAAAATTATTTTATTATTAAATATAATAAAATTTTTTATTTTTAAAATATTTGGGTGATACTAGATTTGAACTAGTGACCTTTTGCTTGTAAAACAAATGCTCTAAACCACTGAGCTAATCACCCATTTTATTTTAATATAATAAATTTATATTTAATTTATTATATTAATTTTTTTTTTTTATAATAAAATTTTTTTTTTTTATAAAATCTTTTATTATATATATTTTTATTTATTTTTTTCTTTTTAATAATTTTTTTTAAAGGTTTAAAATTATTAATTAAATTAATTTTACCATTAGATATTTTTTTAATATCTTTAAATATTATATAATCATCAATATTAATATTATTATTCCATTTTATATAATTATATTTCATTATATTAGCTATTATATATATATATTTTTTTTTTTTTTTTTTATCTTTAATATTAATAATTATATTATTTATTATTAATTGAATTAATTTACCATAATATTTAAATTTTTTAAAATTTTTAGGATAATTTATTTTTTTTTTTTTTTCTTTTATTTTTTTAAAAAAAAAAGGATAATTATTTTTTATTTTTATTTTTGATAAATTTAATAATTTATACCATATATTATTTTTATAATTAAATAAATTAATTTTAAAATTTGGACTTATTAAAATCATTAATTTTATTATATATTTTATATTTTTTTTTATTTTTTTTTTATCTTTTACTTTATTTAAAGTATATATAACTAATTTTTCTATATTTCTACCATATTCTGGTATTAAAATATCTTTTCTAGAAGTATTATATTCCATTTTTTTTTTTTTTTAAAAAATTATATTTAAATTATTATTAATAAAATATTTTATATTATTATGTCTAAAATATGTGAAATTACTAAAAAAAAATCAATAACTGGTAATAAAATATCACATTCTAATGTTAAAACAAAAAAATGGTTTAAAATTAATATTTTTAAAAAAAAAATATATGATATAAATAAAAAAAAATGGATAAAACTAAAAATATCTAATTATGCTTTAAGATTAATTAAAAAATTAGGATTAAAAAAAGTATTTAAAAAATATAATATAAAAAAAAAATAAATGAAAAAAAATAAAAAAAATAGAAAAAATATTATTTTAGAATGTACTGAACAAAAAAAAAAAAAAAATATATATCTAGATATTATACAACAAAAAATATAAAAAATAATAAAAAAAAATTAAAATTAAAAAAATATAATTATTATTTAAGAAAAAAAACTATTCATGAAGAAATATAAAAAAAAAATAAAATTAATAATAATGAAAAAAAAAAAAAAAAGTTATACATTTATTGAAAAAATAATTAATATAAATGATATTAAAAAATATATAAAATAATTTTTTTTTTTTTAATAATTAATAATTTTTAATAAATAAAAATAAAATTTATTAATTTCATCAAAATTGTTATATAAACCTAAACTTAATCTAATAGTACCATTTAATTTTAAATAATTAAATAATAAATATGAACAATGTAAACCAGTTCTAATAGAAATACCATAATTATTTAAAATATTACCTACATCAAAATTATTAATATTTTTAATATTAAAAGAAATTATTGAAGTAGAATAAATATTATTTTTACCATATAAAATTATATTTTTATTTTTTAATAATAAATTTTTTATATAATTAGTTAATTTATTTTCATAAATATTAATATTATTAATATTTAATTTATTAATATAATTTATAACATATAAAAAACTATATATAGAACATATATTTATAGTACCAGCTTCAAATTTATTAGGTATATTTTTATATATATTTTTTTTTTTTGATATACTTTTTACCATTGATCCTCCATATTGATATGGAGAAATTTTTTTTAATATATTTTTTTTACCATATAATATACCTAAACCTGTTGGACCATATATTTTATGAGCAGAAAAAACAAAAAAATCTACATTTAAATCTTTAACATTAATAGGAATATGAGCAATTGATTGAGCTCCATCTAATATTATTAATGTTTTTTTATTATTATTTTTTATAATATTAACTATTTTTTTAATAGGTAAAATAGTACCAAAAACATTAGATATATGAGTAATAGAAACTAATTTTGTTTTTTTATTTAAATTTTTTTTTAATGTTTTTATAGATATATTAAATTTATTATTAATATCTAATATTTTTAATTTTAATTTTTTTTTTTTACATAATATATTCCAAGGTAAATAATTTGAATTATGTTCTAATTTAGTTATTATTATTTCATCATTTTTTTTAAAAAATTTTTTTAAACATATTGATAATAAATTAATAGATTCTGTTGTTCCTTTAGTAAATATTATTTCTTTATAACTAGAAGCATTAATAAAATTTTTTATAACTTTTCTACATTTATCTATAAATAATGTAGTTTTTTTACTTAAATAATAATCACTTCTATAAATATTAGAATTTAAATTATAATAATAATATTTAATTTTATTTATTAATATTTTTGGTTTTTGTGTAGTTGAAGAATTATCAAAATATATTAATGAATGATTATTAATTTTTTTTTTTAAAATAGGAAAATCATTTCTTATATTTTTTATATCTTTTTTATTAAACATTTTTTATTTTAACAAATTTTTTTTAATTTATTTATAATTTTTTTATTTAATTTTTTAATTTTTTTTATTTTACACATTGATATTATATATTTATTATACATTAATTTTAATAAAATAGATAAAAAAAATATTAATTTACTATTTTTAGTATTAATACTTCTAGTTTGTAAATAAAAAATAATATTTTTATCTATTTGACCTATAGTTAATCCATGACTACATTTAACATTATTAGAAAATATATTTAATTGTGGTTTAGAATAAAAAAAAACTTTATTTGATAAAATAAAATTTTTATAATTTTGAAATGAAATATTATTTTTTGTTTCTTTATTAATTTTAATTAAACCATTAATTATACCATAAGATCTATTATTAAAAATACCTATATAATATTGTTTACTATTACAATTATTTTTTTTATTATAAATAATTATATTATTTTCTATAATTTGTTTTTTATTAGCTAAAACAATATTATATATTCTAGATAATGAATTATTACCTAAAAAATTAATATATACATTATTTAAAGTAAATTTTTCTTTTAAAAATATATCATATAAAATAAAATTACTTTTTTTTTTTTGATATATATAAATATTATTAATAGAATTAAAATAATTATTTTTTTTACTATTTCTAAAATAAATAACTTTACATTTTTTATTTAAAAAAATATTAATTAATAAATTATTTAATATATATATTTTTTTTTTTTTAATAAAATATTTTTCATTTATTTCTAAATAACATTTTTCTTCTAAAAAAATAAAAATTTTTATATTAGTAAAAATTGAACATAAATTATTATATATAAAAAAAAGATTTAATTTTATTTTTTTTTTTTTTTTTATAAAAATAAAAATACTTTTTTCTTTATTTAAAATAGAATAAATAATATTTAAATATGAAAATATATTATAATTATTAATATTTATATTTTTTTTAAAATTATTAAATATTTCATTTTTTATTTTTATATATTTATTTTTATTAATAATTTTTTTTTTATAAAAAAAACCATTTAAAAATAAAATATTAATATCTTTTTTATATTTAATTTTAATTTTATTTTTATAATTTTTTTTTAAAAAAAAATTATATTTTTTATTTATTATATTATTTATTTTTGAATATTTATTATATAAATATTTTTTTTTTAATTTAATTATTTTTTTTAAAACAAAATTTAAAAAATTATTTTTTTTTTTTTTTTTTAAAAAATTAATAATTTTATTTATCATATTAAAAATTTATAATATTTTTATATCCATATTTATTAATTTTATTTAATAAATGTAAATTACCTGTTTTAATAATTTTACCATTATATAATATATGTATAAAATTAGGTTTAATATAATTTATTATATTAGTATTATGAGTTATAATTAAAAATGAACTATCTTTTTTTTTTTTAATATAATATTTAATATTATTAAAAATAATTTTTAAAGAATCAATATCTAATCCTGAATCTATTTCATCTAATATAGAAAATTTAGGTTTTAATATTAACATTTGTAATATTTCATTTTTTTTTTTTTCTCCACCTGAAAAACCATAATTAAAATAACGATTTAAATATTTTTTATTTATATCTAATTTATTACATAATTTAAAAATATATTTTATATATTTATTTTTATTTTTTTTAAATAAATTTTTTAAAAAATTAAACATAGTAATACCATATATTTCAATTGGATATTGAAAAGATAAAAATATTCCTAATTTTGATACTTCATATGTATTTAATTTATTAATTAATTTATTATTAAATTTTATTTTACCTTTATAAATATTATAATTTACTTTTCTAGTTATTGTATAAGATAATGAACTTTTTCCAGAACCATTAGGACCCATTAAAATATGAATTTCTCCTTTATTTATTTTTAAATTTAATTTTTTAATTATTAAATTATTTTTAATTTTAACATATAAATTTTTTATTATTAACATTTTATTTTATTTTATTTTATCCTACTGTTTTTTTTAAATTTAAATTTAATAATTCTTTAGCTTCTAAAGAATATTCTAAAGGTAATTTTTTAATAACTTCAATACTAAATCCATTAATTATTATTGACATAGCTATTTCTTTATTTAATCCTCTTTGATTACAATAAAATAATTGTTCTTCTTCTATTTTTAATATAGTTGATTCATGTTCAATTTTAGAACTAGAATTCATTGATATAATACTAGGATATGTAAATGCTGAACATTTATTACCTATTAATAATGAATCACATTGAGTATAATTTTTTGAATTTTTTGAATTTTTTTCAAATTTTACTAAACCTCTATATGTATTCTTAGAATTATTTAAACTAATACCTTTAGATATAATAATACTTTTTGTATTTTTACCTATATGAATCATTTTTGATCCTGTATCTATTTGTTGATAATTTTTAGTTAAAGAAATAGATCTAAATTCACCTATAGAATTATCTCCTTTTAAAATACATGAAGGATATTTCCAAGTAATTGATGATCCAGTTTCTACTTGTAACCAAGTAATTTTAGCATTTTTATAACATAAACCTCTTTTAGTAACAAAATTATATATACCACCTTTACCTTTTTTATTACCAGAATACCAATTTTGTATAGTAGAATACTTAATTTTAGCATTTTTTAATGCTATTAATTCAACAACAGCTGCATGTAATTGATTATTATTTCTAATAGGAGCAGTACAACCTTCTAAATAACTTACATAACCACCTTCATCAACTATTATTAAAGTTCTTTCAAATTGACCTATTAAATTATTATTTATTCTAAAATAGGTAGATAATTCAATAGGACATTTAACTCCTTTAGGTATATAACAAAAAGAACCATCTGAGAATACAGATGAATTTAAATTAGAATAAAAATTATCATTTAAAGGTACTACAGTACCTATATATTTTTTAACTAATTTACTATATTTTCTTAATGCTTTATTAATAGAACAAAAAATAATACCATATTTTTTTAATATTTTATTATAAGTAGTCTTTATACTAGTAGAATCAAAAACATAATCAATAGATATATTCTTTTTTTTATTATTTATTGGTACTCCTAATTTTTTAAAAGTTTTATTAATTTTTTTATTTGTTTTTTTATTTTTTATAATTTCAGAAAAATAACTAATAAAATTAAAATTTATCTTTTTATATTTTAAATTAGCCCATTTAGGATATTTATTATTTTTTATCCAATATTTAAAATTTTTTAATCTCCATTTTTTCATCCATTTTGGTTCTTTTTTTATCTTAGATATTTTTTTTATTATATTTTTATTAATACCTAATGGTAAAGTTTTAGATTTTATTTTAGTATAAAATCCATATTTATATTTAAATTTTTTAATTTTATTAATTTTTTTATTCATAAAATATATGTTTTTTTTTTTTAATTATTTTTTTAATTAATTTATTTCTAAATTTTTTATTATATAAAAAAAAATAATTATTAATTATTAAATTAATATTAAAAAAAATTAAAATATATTTTATAATAAAAAAATTTTTTATATTTAAATAAATAATTTTTCTAATTTTTATTTTTTTTAATATTTTTTGTATATAAAATAAATAATTATATTTTTTTATATTAAAATTAATAAAAAATAAAAATTCTCCAAATTTATTAATTAATTTAAAATCTAATTTTTTAATTTTTAAAAAATCTTTATAATTATCAATTTTAAATAAAATTATTAAAAATTTAATATTTAAATTATTTAATATTTTATTATTAATTAAATTATAATTTAATATTATTTTATTAATACCATTTTTAAAAATTTTTTTTATATAAAAAATATTATTATTTAATATTTCAAAATTTATAGGTATATAATATATATTATATATTTTTTTAATATTTAAAATAATTTTATAATTAATATATTTATATTTATTAAAAATAAATAATTCATTTATTTTTTTTTTTAAAAATATTATTTTATTTTTATTATTTATTTTTTTTTTAATTTTTAAAAAAGGAGAAATTAATATATTTATCATTTATTATATTAAATAAATAAAATTTTTTAAAATTTTTCTACCAAAATAACCTGAAAATTCAGGATAAAATTGTAAACCATAAAAATTTTTCTTTTTTAAAGATGAACAATATGAAATAATATAATTAGTATGAGATATACAATAAGCACCTATAGGAATATAATAATAATCTATAAAATATTGATAAATATTATTATTTATTCCTTTAAATAATTTTTCATCATTATTATGATATATTTTATTCCATCCTATATTATTTTTTTTTTTTTTATTTATATTATAAATATTTTTAACTTTTGTATTTTTAAATATATTTAATCCTTTAATATTATTAATATAATAACATAGAATATATAAACCATTAGATATAGCTAAAACTGGTTTTTTAAAATTATAAATTATTTTATCTAATTTATTTTTTATTATAAATAATAAAGACTTTTTAATACTTAAAAAATTAGATATTATTAATTTATTAGAATTTTTAATTTTTATTTTATTATCAGTTAATATAGGATTAATACCTATATTTTTTAATGAATAAATAATAGATTTAAAATTATTATTTAATGATTTTATAATTACTACTTTCATTTTATAAATTATATTTTTTATTTTTAAATTATTTAAATAATAATTTATAAATTTTTATAAAATCTTTTAAATTTAATTGTTCTGCTCTTTTTTTAAATAATTTATTTTTTAATATATACATTTTTTTTTTTATTTTTATTATATCTAATAAAGAATTTTTAATTATTTTTCTTTTATATTTAAAACATTCTTTAATTAAATTTAAAAATTTTTTTTTTTTAATTATTTTTTTTAATTTATAATTTTTATTAATTAATTTTATTAAAATTGAATTTACTTTAGGTTTAGGATAAAAATTATTATTATTTATTAATAAAATTTTTTTTATTTTAAAATACATTTGAATATAAACAGATAATCTTGTTTTTTTTTTATTATTTATTGCTATTAAACTTTCTACAAATTCTTTTTGAAAAATTCCTAAACATTCTACAATATATTTTTTATTTTTTAATATCCATAATATTAATTTTGATGAAATATAATATGGAAAATTTCCTATAATATAATATTTTTTGTAACCTAATTTTTTTAAATTACATTTTAAAATATTAATATTTAATAATTTATTTTTTATATTTTTTATTTTTTTTTTTATATAATTTATAAAATATTTATCTATTTCTATAAATATATTTTTTTTTTTTAATTTTATAATTTCTTTTGTTAAACATCCATTACCACTACCTATTTCTAAAATACAATTATAATTTTTCTTACTTTTTTTTAATAAATTAATCATTTTATTTATTATATTTTTATTAATTAAAAAATTTTGTCCTAATTTTTTTTTAATTATCATTTTTTTATTTTTAATTTATTTATTAATTTATTTATTTTATAATTATTTATTTTTTTAAATAATAAAATATTATTTGTTATTATTTTATGACATGGTTTTAAAAAACATTTATTTTTAATTATTTTTTTTATATTTATTTTTTTAATATTAATATTAATTATATTTAATAATTTTTTATTTGTTTTTGGTAAAAAAATATAACTTAAATATGTAATTAAACCTATTAATTGAGATATTATATATAATATATTATTTTTTTTTATTTTATTCTTTATTTCCCATGGTTTTTTTAATGATAAATATTTATTACCTATATTAATAAATTTTATAAATTTATATAAAGATTTTTTAAATTTAAATTTTTTTATTAAATTAAAAATTTTATTTGGATAATTAAAAATTTTATTTAAAAATTTTATATTTTTTTTATTTAAATTTTTATATTTTGGAATAATACTATTATAATCTTTTTTTAAAATTACTATAACTCTATTTATAAAATTACCTAATTTACCTATTAATATAGTATTATTATATAATTGAAATTTTTTCCATGTAAAATTAGTATCTTTATTTTCTGGCATATCCATAATTAATGAAAATCTTAATGAATCTTCCATATTAGGAAAATATTTAACATATTTATGCAACCATATAGCCCATTTTTTAGAAGTTGAAATTTTTTTACCTTCTAAATTTAAAAATTCATTAGCTGATATATAATTAGGTAATATTAATTTATTATTATAATTCTTTAATATTATTGGTAATAATATAGAATGAAAAAAAATATTATCTTTACCTATAAAATTTACTAATTTTGTTTTTTTATTAAACCAATATTTATACCATTTAGTATTATTTTTTTTATCATAATTTATAGTTGAAGATATATATCCTATTAATGATTCAAACCAAACATATATTACTTTATTTTTTAATTTTTTATTTTTAATAGGTAATTTAACTCCCCATTTTAAGTCTCTAGTTATTGATTTAATATTAATTTTTTTTTTTAAAAAAAATTTAATATTATTAATAATATTTTTTTTATTTTTATTTTTTTTTAAAATTAAAAGAAATTTTTTTATTAAATCATTATATTTATATAAAGATATATATAAATTATATGTTTTTTTTTTAATTGGTTTTTTTTTACTTAATATTGATATAGGATTAATAATATTATTATCTTTAATAATATTACCACATTTTTCACATTGATCAGAAAAAGTTTTTTTATAATGACAAATTGGACATTCTCCTATAACATATCTATCAGCTAAAAATTGTTTATAATATTTATCATAATATTGTTTAGTTTTTTTTAAAAAAAATAATCCTTTTAAAAAAAATTTTTTAAAAATTTTTTTTGATATTTTATGATGTAATTTATTAGATGTTCTAAAATAATTATCTAAAGAAATATTAAAAATTTTTAAATATTTTTTTATATATTTATGATATTTATTAATTAAAAATTTAATTTTTTTTTTTTTTTTTATAGACTTAATAATAATTGAAGATCCATTTTCATCAGATCCTGATATAAATAATACTTTTTTATTAATAATTTTTAAATATCTAACATATATATCTGCTGGAATAAAAACACCTGATAAATGTCCTATATGAATATATCCATTAGTATAAGGTAAAGCAGAAGTTACTATATATTTTTTTTTATAAATTTTCATTTTTAATTAAAATTTAAAATATTAATTTTATAACATCTTTTATAGTATTAACAAAAAAAAATTTAATACCATATAAATATTTTTTATTTATATCATATATATCTTTTTTATTATTTTTAGGTAATATTATATTTTTTATATAAGCTCTTTTAGCAGCTAATATTTTTTCTTTTATACCACCTACTTCTAAAATTTTACCTCTTAAAGTAATTTCTCCAGTCATTGCAAAATAAGGTTTTACAATTTTTTTTTTATATAAAGATAATAATGTAATTAATATAGTAATACCTGCTGATGGTCCATCTTTAGGTATTGCACCTTCAGGTACATGTAAATGTACATTATATTTTAAAAATAAATAATAATTAATATTTAAATCTTTATAATTAGATTTTATATATTTAATAGCTATTATACATGATTCTTTCATTATTTTACCAATATTTCCTGTTATTGTTAAATCACCTTTACCTTTTATTAAATTAGATTCAACATATAAAATATCACCACCAAAATTAGTCCATGATAAACCTATATTAATTCCAGGTTTATTAATTTTTTCATATTTATTTATACCAGTATAAATACCTAATATTTTTTTAATTTTTTTAAAATTTATATTAATTTTATATCTTTTTTTCATTACAATATTTTTAGCAATATTACGAATTATTTTTGATATACATCTTTCTAAATTTCTAATTCCTGATTCATAAGTATAATTTTCAATAATTTTTTCAAATTTTTTTTTAGTAATTTTTAATTGTTTAATTTGTAATCCATTTTCTTTTAATTGTTTTGGAAATATAAATTTATTAGCAATTTCAATTTTTTCTTCCACAGTATATCCATTAATATTAATAACCTCCATTCTGTCTAATAAAGCTGGATTTATATTATGTAAATTATTAGCAGTAGCTATGAATAATATTTTTGATAAATCATAACCTAATTCTAAATAATTATCATAAAAATATTTATTTTGTTCTGGATCTAATACTTCTAACATTGCTGAAGATGGATCACCATTTATATTTCTAATACTAATTTTATCAATCTCATCTAAAACAAAAACAGGATTTGATGTACCAACTTTTTTAATAAATTGTAATATTCTACCTGGCATAGCTCCTACATAAGTTTTTCTATGACCTCTAATTTCTGATTCATCATGAATACCACCTAAAGACATTCTAATATATTTTCTACATAAAACTTCTGCTATAGATTTACCTAAAGATGTTTTACCTACTCCTGGAGGACCAAAAAAACATAATATAGGAGCTTTCATATTACCTTTTAATTTTAAAACAGATAAATATTCTATAATTCTTTCTTTAATTTTATTCAATCCAAAATGATTTTTATTTAAAATTCTAATTGCATTATTAATATCAAAATTATCTTTTGAATATTTAAACCATGGTAAATTTACCATAAAATATAAATAATTTTTTATTATATTATATTCAGGCATTTGAATATTCATTCTTTTAATTCTATAAAATTCTTTTTTAAATTGTTTATAAGCTTCTTTAGACCATTTTTTATTTTCAGATTTTTTTTTTAAATAATTTAAATCTTCATCATTACTCATATATCCTAATTCTTCTTTAATTACTTTTAATTGTTGATTTAAATAATATTCTTTTTGTTGTTTATTAATTTCTAATTTTATTTTATCTTGTATTTTTTTTTTTATTTTTATTTTTTGATATTCAATATTTAAATATTTTATTATTAATAAAGCTTTATTTTTAATTTTATTTTCTTCTAAAATAATTTGTTTATATTTAAATTTTATATTTAAATTAAAAGATATAAAATTAATTAAAAAATTAATATTATTTATAGTTTTAGTTTTAATATTAAAATTATCATAATGTATTAAATAATTTTTTTTAATTATTTTTAAAGATAAATCTTTTATTAAATCAATCAAAATATAAAAATTTTTATCAATTATATTAATATCTTTTAATATTTTTATATATGATTTAATTTTTTTTTTTTTTAAATATATTTTTTTTATTTTGAATCTTTTAACACCTTGTATTATTATTGTTAAACTATTATCAGATATATATAATATTTTTATTATTTTAGCTAAAGTACCTATTTTGTAATAATTTTTAATATTATAATCATCTTTATTAAAATCTTTTTTAGTTATTACACCTATTAATTTATTTTTTTTATAATTTTTTTTAATTATTTTATTAATATATTTATTAAATATAGTAATAGGAATTATTAATTTTGGAAATAAAACAATATTATTAATTGGTAATAAATTAATTATTTTATATTTTTTTTTTTTTTTTTTATTTATTTTTATTAAATGAATAATATTTGAAGTATTAAAATTTTTAAAATTAGAATTACTTTTTTTATTTTTATTTATATAATTCATAAAAAAAAATTAAATTTATAATAAATATAAATAAATTTAATATAATATATATATAATTTATATTTATGAATAAAAATAAAACAATAATTGGAATAGATCCTGGTATTAATATAACTGGAGTATCTATTATAAAAATAATAAATAAAAAAAAAATTAAAATTATTAAAATTAAAGAAATAAATTTAAAAAAATTAAATAATTATATAATAAAATTACATATTATTTATTCTAAAATAAATAAAATAATATTAAATTATAAACCTAATAATATAATAATGGAATCATCTTTTTTAGGTAAAAATGTTAAATCTATGAAAAGATTAATACAATGTCAAACTAGTATTATATTAGCTGCTATAAAAAATAAAAAATATATTATTGAATATTCTCCTAAAACTATTAAATTATTAATTACTGGTAATGGTAATTCAAATAAAAAAGAATTAAAAAAAAAATTAGAATTATTTTTTAAAAAAAAATTAAATTATAGTAAAAATTATGATTCAAGTGATAGTTTAGGAGTAGCTATGAGTTATATATTTAAAAAATATAAATTAAAATAATATATTTAATATTTTATTTTTTTTAAATATTATTTTTTTTATTTTTTTTTTATTTATTTTTTTTAAATATTTATTTATTATATATTTTTTTTTATTTTTTTCTTTTTTAATATAAAATACATTTTTTAATTTATTATTAAACATTAATAAATATTTAATTTTTAAATTAATAAATTCTTTATTTATTTTAGGTATTTTTTCAAAAAATATTGATTTTTTATTTTTAATTAAAAACCAAAGTTCTTCTGAAATATAAGGTGAAAAAGAAGAAAATAAAATTAAAAAAATTTTTAATATTTTAATTTTAATTTTTTTTTTTTTTTTTATTTTATTAAAAAACTTCATAAAATTACTAATTGAAACATTTAAATTAAAAAACTTTAAATTATTATTAATTTTATAAATAAAATTATTTATTAATATATTTTCTTTATAATTTAATTTTTTATTTATTATATTTAAATTATTAAAATAATTCCAAATTTTATTAATAAATTTATATATACCTTTTATTTTTTCAATATTCCAAATTTTTTTTTTATTAAATGGTCCAATAAACATTTGATATAATCTAAATACATCAATACCATATTTTTTAATTATACTATTAGGATTTATTATATTTAATTTTGATTTAGACATTTTTTCTATTTTCATTAAACATAAAAATTCTTTTTTTTTTTTAAAAAAAAATTTTTTATATTCATTATTTTTTTTTATAAATAATTTTATATTTAATTCATTTTTATTAATAATAAATTCATTTTTTATATATATTTTAATTAAATTATTTTTTTTATAATTTTTAATTAAATCATATGATATAAATTTTTTATATTTATATAATCTAAATATAGAAAATGAATAATATAAAATTAATCCTTGATTTATAAATTTTTTAAAAGGTTCTTTAAAATTTACAATTTTAATATCTTTTAAAAATTTATAACAAAATCTAGAATATAATAAATGACCATTAATATGTTCAGATCCACCTATATATAAATCAACTGTTTTCCAAAATTTTTCTTTTTTATTACTAATAATTTTTTTTTTATTTTTATTATCTATAAATCTTAAATAATACCAATTAGAACCAGCAAAACTAGGCATAGTATTAATATCTAATAAATAACTATTTTTAGACTTATTAATAATTTTATTTTTTTTTATATCCCAAGCCCATTTATTAATATTTTTTAATTTTAAAATTTTATTATTAATATTAGGTAATTTTAAAGGTAAATATTTTTTTTTTATATTAAAAGGTATATTATATTTATAATATATAGGTATAGGTTCTCCCCAATATCTTTGTCTAGAAAATACTATATCATTTAAATTAAAAATTATTTTTTTTTTAATTTTTTTTAAAATTTTTATTTTTTTTATATTAAAATGTTTATTTAAAAAATAAATTAAATTATTTTTTTTATTTAAAAAATTATTATTTTTTTTTTTTAAAATATATACACCTTTAATATATTTATTTTTAAAATAATTACTAATATATATATTTATTTTTTTATTTTTATTATTTAATAAATTAGTTTTTATTAAAATTTTAATTTCTTCATTATTATATAATTTATTAATTTTTTTTATAAATTCATTTTTATATTTTTTTTTTATATTTTTTAAAAAAAAATTAATATTATATGATGGTGCCATTATAATAATATTTTTTATATTTTTTTTTTTTTTTTTTATATATAATTTTATATAACCAACATTAGATTTAATTTTTATTAAAAAAACTTTTTTCTTACCTATCCATTTTTTTTGAGAATTTATTATATTTTTTGACCATTTTAAATATTTAATATCATTTAATAATCTATCTAAATATTTAGTTATTCTAATATGCCATTGTAACATTTTTTTTTTAATTATTTTATATCCACCTCTAATACTTTTATTATTATATATTTCATCATTAGATAATACAGTTTTTAAATATGGACACCAATTAACAAAACTTTTTTTTAAAAAAACTAATCTATATTTATTTAATATTTTATTTTTTTTTTTATTATTATATTTTTCCCATTTTTTCTCTTTTTTTAATTTTTTAATTAATATTTTTATATTTTTAGCTTTTTTATTTTTATTATCATACCAACTATTAAATAATTTTATAAAAATATATTGAGTCCATTTATAATAATTACTATTACATGTATTTATTATATTTTTTAAATCCAAAAAAATACCTAAATTTTTAATTTGTTTAATATAATTTTTTATACTTTTTTTAATTATTATTTCAGGATGTTTACCAGTTTTTATAGCAAATTGTTCAGCTGGTAATCCAAAAGAATCAAATCCTATTGGATTTAAAATTTTATATCCACATCTTAATTTATATTTTGCTATTATATCAGAAAATATATATCCTATACTATGACCAACATGTAAACCATATCCTGAAGGATATGGTATCATATTTAATATATAAAATTTTTTTTTACTTTTTTTATTTATTTTAAAAAAATTAATTTTTTTATGTTTTAATTTCCATTTTTTTTCTATTTTTTTAAAATTATATTTCATATATTTTATTTATATTAAAAAAATTTATATTATAATATTATTAAATTTTAAAATGCCGATGTAGCTCAGTTGGTAGAGCACGTGATTTGTAATCTCGTTGTCGTGGGTTCGAATCCCTCCATCGGCTAATTTTTATTCATAAATAATAATTATATATATAATTAAATTTATTATATTTATTTATAATAAATATATATTTTTAATAAAAATATATTAAAATTAATAAAAATAAATTTAATATTATTATATAATTTTAATATAAGGGGAGATACTCAAGTGGTTAACGAGGACAGACTGTAAATCTGTTGATTTATAATCTTCGTAGGTTCGAATCCTACTCTCCCCAATAAATTTTATATAAAAAAAATTTATTTTTTAAATAAAATGCGAGAATAGCTCAATAGGTAGAGTATCAGCCTTCCAAGTTGATGGTTACGGGTTCAAATCCCGTTTCTCGCTTATATATTTTTATAAAAAAAATATTTCTTTTAAAAAAAAAATAAATAATGTCAAAAGAAATTTTTAAACGTAATAAACCACATTTAAATATAGGTACTATAGGACATGTTGATCATGGTAAAACTACTTTAACAGCTGCTATAACAAAAGCATTATCTAAAAAAGGATTAGCAATAGAAAAAAAATTTAATTCAATAGATAATGCTCCTGAAGAAATTAAAAGAGGTATTACTATTAATACTTCTCACATAGAATATGAAACTGATAAAAGACATTACGCTCATATAGATTGTCCAGGACATTCTGATTATATAAAAAATATGATTACAGGAGCTGCTCAAATGGATGGAGCTATTTTAGTAGTAGCTGCAACTGATGGTCCAATGCCTCAAACTAGAGAACATATATTATTAGCTAAACAAGTTGGTGTACCTAAAATAATAGTTTTTTTAAATAAAATAGATTTAATTAATGATAATGATTTATTAAATTTAGTAGAAATTGAAACAAAAGAATTATTAAAATCATATGGATATAATGATAAAAATTTACCTTTTATTAAAGGATCAGCTTTAAAAGCATTAAATGATGATGAAAAAAATATAAATATAATATATGATTTAATGGAAAAAGTTGATAATTATATACCTGATCCTATAAGAGATATTAATAAACCTTTTTTAATGTCTATTGAAGATATTTTTACTATTACTGGTAGAGGTACTGTTTGTACAGGTAAAATAGAAAGTGGATCAATAAAAATAGGAGATAAAGTAGAATGTTTAGGTATGAACAAAAAAATAAATACTATAGTTACAGGTATTGAAATGTTTAATAAAATTTTAAATAAAGGAGAAGCTGGTGATAATGTTGGTTTATTATTACGTGGTATAGAAAAAAAACAAGTTAAAAGAGGTATGGTAATATGTGAACCAAATACTTTAAAATGTTATAAATATTTTAAAGCTAAAATTTATGTTTTAAAAAAAGAAGAAGGTGGTAGACATACACCTTTTTATAATAAATATAAACCTCAATTTTATTTAAGAACTACAGATGTAACAGGTACTATAACATTAGATAAAGGTATTGAAATGGTAATGCCAGGAGATAATGTAAATATAAATGTTAAATTACATAAATCAGTAGCTTTAAATAAAGGATTAAATTTTGCAATAAGAGAAGGAGGTAAAACAGTAGGTGCTGGTCAAATAATTGAATTAATAAAATAATTATTTTTATTATAATAATAAATACGGATGTAGCTTAATGGTAAAGCAGCGGTCTCCAAAACCGAAGATTGTGAGTTCAAATCTTACCATCCGTGTTTTTTTTAAAAAAAATGAAAGAAATTAAAAAAAATAAAAAAAATTGGTATATTTTAAAAATAAAAAATGGATATGAACAAATAATAAAAAAAAAATTAAATTATTTTAAAAAAAAAAAAAAAATTTTATGTAAAATATTTAATCCTTTTTTAAAAAAAAAAAAAATTAAAAATGGTAAAAAATATTATTTAAAAAAAAAATTTTATCCTGGATATTTAATTATAAATATATTTTTAAATAAAAATATTTTTTATAAAATAAAAAAAATAAATGGAGTTTATAATTTTTTAAATGAAAGAATAAATAATTTACCATTACCTTTAAATAATATAGAAATTAATAATATTATTAAAAATTATAAATATTTTAAAAAAAATAAAAAAAAAAAATATAATTTATATAAAAAATATAAAATAGGAGATAATGTAAAAATTATAGAAGGTATTTTTAAAAGTTTAAGTGGAAATATTGATAAAATATATAAAAAAAAAAAAAAAATTAAATTAATTGTAATGTTTTTTGGTAGAAAAATACCAATTAAAATTAATATTAATCAAATTAAAAATAATAATGAAAAAAATAATTAAAATAATAAAATTAAATATTAAAGGAGGTAAAGCTAATCCTTCACCTCCAATAGGACCTATATTAGGTTCAGTTGGTATTAATATAATTGATTTTTGTAATAAATTTAATAAAAAAACTAATAAATATAAAGATTTAATAATACCAGTTATTATAAAAGTTTTTATAGATAAAACATTTGTTTTAAAAATTAAAAAACAAACTATAAAAGATAAAATATTTAATTTATTAAATATAAACAAAGGTTCTAAATTACCTAAAAAAGAAAATATTAGTGAAATAAATTATTCAGAAATAAAAAAAATAGCTAAATATAAAATGTCTGATTTAAATTGTTTTAAAATAAAATCTGCAATATCTATGATAATAGGAACTTTAAAATCAATTGGTATTAATATAATTAATTATGAAAAAAAATAAAAAATTAAAAATAATTAATAAATATAATTTAAAAAATAAATATTTTAAAATAAATAAAATATTTAAAATTATAAAAAAATTAAATTTTGTAAAATTTAATTCATCTATAGATTTATATATAAATGTTTATTTAAAAAATAAAAAAGATATTTTTATTCATAAAAACATTTTATTACCTTATGGTAATGGTAAAAAATATAAAATATTATTATTAGTTCAAAAAAATATAAGATATAAATTTAAAAAATTTAAAATTGATTATATAGGTGGTAATAAATATATTAATAAAATAAAAAATGATAAATGGATAAAATTTAATATTATAATAACTACTACATATTATATGAATAAATTATTAAAATTAGGTAAAATTTTAGGTACTAAAAATTTAATGCCTAATATTAATAATAATACAATTACAGATAATCCTTATGATGTAGTTAAAAATTTAATTGATGGTAAAAAAAATGAAATTAAAATAAATAAAAATAATAATAATATAATTAATTTAACTATAGGTAAAATTTCATTTGATGAAAATAAATTAATAAAAAATTTAGAATATGTTTTATATATATTAAAAAATTTAAAAAAAAAATATAATTTTATATATATAAAAAATATATATATATCAAGTACTATGGGACCAAGTTTAAAATTATTTTTATAATTTTTAAAATTAAATAATATTAATGAAAAATAAAAAAATTAAAAAAAAAAATTTAAAATTATTAAATAAATATTTTAAAAAATATAATAATTATTATATAATAAATATTTATAAATATAATTGTAATAATTTATTTAAAATAAGAAAAAAATGTTTTAATTTAAAAATAAAATTTTTAAATATTAAAAATAATTTATTAAAATTAATTTTTAAAAAAAAAAAAAAAATATTATCATTATTAGTTAATAATAATTTTATAATGTTTTCAAAAAATATTAATAATCCAGCAAAAATTATTAAAAATAATAAAAAATTAATAGATAATAAATATTATCCTATTTTAAAATTAGCTTGTATTAATAATGAATTTTATTATGGAGAAAAATATTTAAATTTTTTATGTAAAACAAAATCTAAAAATAATTTATTAATTGATATTATTTTAATATTAAAAAATTATATAAAATATTTTATTATTTTTAATATAATTAAAAAAAAAAATAATATTATTAATATTATAAATAATATAATTAAATATAAAAATTTATATGAAAAATAATTTAAAAGAATTAGCAAAAAATTTAGTTAATTTAAAAATTAAAGATATTAATAAACTTTCTAAAATATTAAAAGATAAATATAATATTAAAGAAAATAATATTAATATTAATCAAAACAAAATTATTAATAATAATAAAGAAAATAAAGAAAATTTAAATAATAATATAAAAAAAAAAAAAGAAAAATCAATAGTTAATATATATTTAAAATCAGTTGGTAATATTAAATTACCTGTTATAAAATTAATAAAAACTATAACAGGTTTAAGTTTAATTGAATCAAAAAAAATAATAGATAATATTCCTAGTTTAATTAAAAAATCTATAAAATTAGAAGAAGCAAAAAAAATTCAAGAAAATTTTAAAAAAATTGATGCTATTATTGAAATAAAATAATTTTTTAAAAAATTAAATTTAATTAATAAATGTAATGTAATGTATAAAAAAATAATTAATTATTCAAAAATTAAAAATAAAATTAAATATCCTGATTTTTTAAAAAATCAAATTAAATTTTTTAAAAAATTTATTAATATTAAAACCATAAATAAAAAAAAAAAAGGTATATATAAAATTTTTAAAAATATTTTTCCTATTTATAATAAAAAAAAAAATATATATTTAAATTTTATAAATTATTATATAGATTATCCTAATAATTCAATAAAAGAATGTATTAAAAAAGGATTAACATATAATGTTAATATAAGAATTAAATTACAATTAGTAAATAAAAAAGAAAATAAAAAATATATACAAAAAGTTTATTTTGGTACATGTCCTTATATGACAAATAATGGTTCTTTTATATTTAATGGAACAGAAAGAGTAATTGTTTTTCAATTATATAGATCACCAGGTATTTTTTTTGGTAGTTTTTATCATTTTAATGGTATGAAATTATATTATACAAGAATTATTCCATTAAAAGGTTCTTGGATTGAATTTGTTATAGATATAAATAATATTATTAATGTTTATATTGATAGAAAAAAAAAAATTCCTTTAATAATTTTTTTAAAATCTTTAGGATATAAAAAAAAAAAATATATTTTTGAAATATTAGGTTTATGTAAAAAAAAAAAAATTAGTAATAAAATAATAAATAAAATTAATTTTTTAGATATTAAAAATAATAATTTAATTTTAATAAAAAAAAATAAAATTTTAAATAAAGAAGATATAAATTTATTAAAAAAAAATAATATTAAATATATATATATAAAAAAAAAATTAAATAAAAATAATATTAAATTTAAAATAATAAATAATACTTTATTAAAAAATTATTTAAATTCTTATGAAAAATCAATTTTTTATTTATATAAAAAATTAAAAAATTCATTTCCTCCAAATATAAAAATAGCTAAAAAAGTTATAAAAAAAAATTTTTATAATAAAAAAAAATATAATTTAGGTAAAGTAGGTAGATATAAAATAAATAAAAAATTAAATTTAAATATTCCTTATAAATTTTATTTTTTAACTAAAAAAGATTTAATATATATAATAAAAAATTTAATAAATTTATTAAATTATAAAAAAGAAATTGATGATGTTGATCATTTATCTAATAGAAGAGTTAAAACAGTTTATGATCAATTATATCAATTATTTAATATTGGTTTATCAAGAATGTCAAAAATAATTAAAGATAAATTAAATTTAATTGATAAAAATAAAATTATTAAACCTAATGAATTAATTAATTCAAGAATTTTATCATCTGTTATTAATACTTTTTTTGGTACTAGTCAATTATCTCAATTTATGGAAAAAACAAACCCTTTATCAGAAATAACTCATAAAAGAAGATTAACATTATTAGGTCCTGGTGGTTTAATAAGAAATAGAGCAGGGTTTGAAGCTAGAGATGTAAATTATTCTCATTATGGTAGATTATGTCCTATAGAAACTCCTGAAGGACCTAATATAGGATTAATATCATCATTATGTTTATTTACAAAAATTAATAATATGGGTTTTTTAGAAACCCCTTATAAAAAAATAAAAAATAAAAAAATTAAAAATAAAATAATATATTTAACTTCAGAAGAAGAAAATAATAAAATTATTATACCTTTTAATACTAAAATTAATAATAAAAAAATTATAGCTAGAAAAAATAGTGATTATATATTAACTAATATAAAAAAAATTAATTATATTGATTATTCTTATAATCAAATAATTTCTATATCTGCAGGATTAATACCTTTTTTAGAAAACGACGATGCTAATAGAGCTTTAATGGGATCTAATATGATGAGACAAGCTGTTCCTTTATTAAAATTAGAATTACCTATTGTAGGAACTGGATTAGAAAAAAAAATAATTTATTATTCTAGAAATTTTATAAAAGCTAAAGAAAAAGGGTTAGTAAAATATGTAGATTCAAAAAATATTATTATTAAATATTATTTTAAAAAAAAAAAAAAAAAAATAAATTTTTATAAAAAATATTATAAATATAAATTAATTAAATTTAAAAAAACAAATCAAAATACTTGTTTAAATTTAAAACCTATAGTAAAAAAAAATGAAATAGTAAAAAAAAATCAAATTATATGTGAAGGTTTTGCTAATAAAAATGGTGAATTAGCATTAGGTAAAAATTTATTAGTAGCATTTATGTCTTGGAAAGGATATAATTTTGAAGATGCTATTTTAGTGTCAAATAGAATTATAAGAGAAGATTATTTTACATCTATTCATATTGATGAATTTAGTTTAGAATCTAGATTTACAAAATTTGGTAAAGAAAAATTAACTAATGATATACCTAATATTAGTGATAAATTAAAAAATAAATTAGATAAAAATGGTATAATTAAAATAGGTAATATGGTTGAACCTGGTGATATTTTAATAGGTAAAATTACTCCTAAAGAAAATAATAATAATTCACCTGAAGAAAAATTATTAAAATCTATATTTGGTGAAAAAGCAAGTAATGTAAAAGATTCATCATTAAGAGCTCATTCTTCTTTATATGGTTTAGTAATAGATACAAAAATTTTTACTAAAAAAAATAATAAAATAAAAAATAAAGAAAAAATTTTAAAATATAAAAAAAAATATATAAAAAAAAAAAAAAATATATATAAAAGATTTTTTAAAAAATTATATTATTTATTAAAAAAATATAAAATAAAAAAAAATAAAATAAAAAAAAATAAATATATATATAAAAAAATTATTAATTTAAAAAAAAAAGATAAAATTTTAATAAAAAAATTATTTGTTAATTTTAATATAATTAAAAATAAATTATATAATAAATATAAAAATAAAAAAATAAAAATTATTTTAGGTAATAATTTACCTAATGGAGTTATAAAAATAGCTAAAGTATATATTATTAAAAAAAGAAAATTAAAAATAGGTGATAAAATGTCTGGTAGACATGGTAATAAAGGAGTAATATCTAAAATTGTAAGAGATGAAGATATGCCTTTTTTAGAAGATGGTACTGTTATTGATATAGTTTTAAATCCTTTAAGTGTTCCTTCTAGAATGAATATAGGACAAGTTTTAGAATCAATATTAGGATATATAGGATATAAAATGAAAAAAAGATTATATAATCCTATTTTTAATGGTATAACTTTAAAAGAAATAAATAAAAAATTAAAAAAATTAAAAATTAATAATTATTGTAGATATAATTTATATGATGGTCAAAGTGGAGAAAAATTTAATAAAAAAATTACAATTGGTATAATTTATATGTTAAAATTAAATCATATGGTTGATGATAAGATGCATGCTAGATCAATTGGTCCTTATTCATTAATAACACAACAACCTTTAGGTGGTAAATCTCAATTTGGTGGTCAAAGATTTGGTGAAATGGAAGTTTGGGCATTAGAAGCTTTTGGTGCTTCTAATATTTTAAGTGAATTATTAACTATTAAATCAGATGATATAAAAGGAAGATCAAAAACTTATGAAGCAATAGTAAAAGGTAAAAAAATACCTAAACCAAGTATACCTGAATCATTTAATGTTTTAATAAATGAATTAAAAGGATTATGTTTAAATATTGAATTAAAAAAATAAAATAAAAAATTAAAA